>NZ_JBPQTQ010000125.1:0-19452 GCF_051386415.1 Streptomyces sp. URMC 129 | reverse complement strand
GCGTGGCGGGGGGCGGGGTGGTGATGGGCATTTCAGGACTCCTCTGCTGTGTCGGGGGAAGAGCCGCATTCGGGACACGGCCCGTCCTCCATGGCGGCGCACACAACGCACGTGAGCGGCTCATCCGGCTCGGTGGCGGCATGGTGGGTGACGTCTGTTCCGCAGTACGCGCGGTTCGGGTCGCAGTGGTAGACGTGGGCGAGGTCGTCGCCCACGGCGGGTGCGGGGATGGGAAGTTCATCGAGCCAGCCGAGCACGGGTCAGCCCTCCGCCGTGGCGCGTGTCGGGTCGGGGTGGATGATGAGGTTGAGCGCGCGCGCCCGCTGCCACACACCGCACGCGGGCGCGGGTTCCTGGCCGGGCAGGTACAGGCGGCGCACGCCGCCGTCACAGACGCGGCACCACGCCATGTGCATCGCGCTGTGCGGGTCCGGCATGGTCTGCGGCCGGTGCTGCTCGACCAGATCGCGCAGCAGACCGGACGCGGGGGACGCGGCCCGGCGGCGGGCGGAGAGCCACGCCGACCGGTACCGGGCGGCCTCCGCCGCGAGCCGCTCGATGGCGGCCGGGATGTCCGGCCAGTTGTCCGCCCCGGAAGCGTCCCGCGCGCCGTTGAGGTAGCTCGCGGCCCGCGCGAAGTCGGCCTCGTGCTCGCGGAGTCGATCGTTCAGCTGGTCCGCATCGCGGCTCGCCCGGTCCCGCGCCGCGTCGGCATGGTCCCACTCGGCCTTCGCGTCCCGGGCCAGGCTGTGCCTGTCGGCGGTGATGTCGATGAGGTTCCGCCAGGTGTGAGGGTTCCCTGCCCCGCGCGGGGCGAGGCCGAGCACGCGGGCCAGGCCGCGGCGGTACTCGGCGTCCTGTCGCTCGGCGTTCGCGATCCAGTCGGCGTACTCGGCGACCCGCTCGCGGATCTGGTGGGCGTGCTCGGTCAGCTCATCCCACGTGGCCTCAGGGTCCAAGGCCAGGGCGCGGGCCAGGGCCGCGCGCGTGCGAGCGCCATCACGGTCCCGGTCGATGCACTCGGCCTTCCAGCGGCGGGCTTCGCCGATCACGGCGGCGGCGCGGCGCTCCGCCCGCTGTATCCGAAGCTCCGCGCGCTGTGCAGCGTGGGCGGACTTCCGAAGGTGTTCCGGCAACTCTCGCAGCGCGTCCTCGGCCTCGGCGCGGCCCTTCCGCGCGGCTTCCCGCTCGGCCTCGGTCCGCCGCGCGCGGGCCTCGATCCCGGCCTGCTCGGGCTTCAGCCCGTAGTACATGCCGAGGTGGGTCCACACGTCCGCCCACGTGCGCGCCTGGCGGATACGGTCGAGGGTGGCCCGTGCGGCGGTGGGGGTTTGCGCGTGGAGCCTGAGCGCCGCGGCGGTAGCTTCTCCGCCCTGCTTCTCAGCGGCGGCGAGCTGCTCACGCAGGCGCGCGCGCTCTGCGACCGCGCCCCGGGCACGCGCCCGGTTCGCGTCGTTCTCGTCGCACTCGCTCATCACGTGGGCGCGGAGCGCGGTCGCCTCGGTGCGGGACAGCACGCCGCGCTCGCCGCGCGACAGCAGCACGAGGAGCATGTCCCGGCGGGCCGCGCGGTCGGTGTCCTCAGCCGCGGTGTGCGAGTTGGCGGAGTCAGTCATGGTCGTAGGACTCCACCTCTATGCCGTCGCGGCGGACGGTCACGCTGGCGTGGTCACCGAACGCCTGAAGCAACACGTCGTAGAACTCGCCGCCTTCAATGGCGGCCCCGAGCGCGCGGCAGCGGTCGTAGCGGGCCTTGTCCGGGCCCACGTAGTCGCCCGGCACCCACCTCCACCCGGCCGCCGTCTCCGGGGCCGTGGCCCTGATGTACGGCACGTTCCCGAGGCTGCGGTGCGTGCCGTCCAGCCATAGCTCGTACCTGTCGTCCACGTCAGTGTCGGCGTCGGTGCGCACCCACACGCCGTAGGCGGAGAAGACGCAGGGATCGCCGTCGTTGAAGTACGGGGTGTACTGGCGCCACCCGAACTCGACCACGCTCGGGTCATCGAGGACGGCCTGAAGGATCGGTTGCAACTCCTCGATGGGGCGCTGCTTCTTCCGGTCCTGGCCTATGGTGATGTCGCCGTGGACGGGGATGCCGAGAAAGTTGGTCGTCACTGGTCGCCTCCGGGGGGCCGGTTGAGAAGCAGGTGAGAGAGAGGGACGGTCTTGCGCTGACTGCCGGACATCCACGGCCGGATGGGCATGCCGTCGATGTAGTCCGCGGGCGAGGGCAGCCAGCCGAGGTCTTCAAGCACGTGCTGTTCAGCGACGAGGCGCACAGGCACCTGCACGGTGCTGCGGGCCTTGGGCACGTCGAGCGTCACGCCGAAGATCCGCTGGCAGAGCCAGATGCCCTCGGTGTGGTGGTACAGGGAGCGGTGCCGGACGTCGCCGATGATCCGCTTGCTGCTGTCGATGAACTCGTGGACAGGCAGGTAGAGGTCAGGGGCGCCGCCCCATTTGCGGGCGCTGCTTTGGGCGTGGTGCCAGGAGTTCACTCGCCGCCTCCGAGCTGGTCTCGGTCGGCGTTGAGGAGCTGGACGAGGTAGGCGGCCACCTCCGGCGCGAGGGCATCGATGATCGGCTCGGGGCAGCACGAGTACGCGCCGGGGTCGGCCTGGTCGTGGTCCTCATCCGGGCAGACTGGGGCGATGAGCGTGTACACCTCCTCGGCGAGGCCGAGTTCGGTGACGATGCGCCACCCGGGCGCGGGGCTGCCGGTGGTCTGGGCGAGGTAGCGGCGGGCGGCCTCACGCGGGTTCGGCGCGGTGACGGGGCTCATCAGCGGTCCTTCCGGGGCTCGGGTTCGGGGTGAAGCTGATCGGCGTAGGCGGCGAGCAGGCCAGCGGCGCGGGTGACGCCCTCGGCTGTGCGCTGTCCGGCGTCGTCGTAGACGGCGCGGTGTTCGGCGCGGAGCAGGTTCGCCAGCTCCCGGGCGTGGACGGCGACGAGTTCGCGGAGTTCGGACGCGCATGGGCAGGCCGGGCAGTCCATCAGCGCGGCCGGGTTGGTCAGATGCTGTGCGTGGCCGTGCGGCGGGTGACCGCAGTTCTCGCAGATGGGCGGCGCGAGCGTCGGGCAGGTCGGGCAGGTCATGCAGCACGGCCCGCAGTCCTCCGGGTCGCAGCAGCCATCCGGCTTGTGCAGGTGGCAGCACGCGGCCTCCTCGGTTAGGAGGTTGTTAGGAGGCGCGCAGATGCGGCAGCGTCGCCCAGCCGGCCGCTGCTCGGCTGCGGACGTGTTCGCGTGGCGGAGGTATGCGGCGAGCCCGGTTGCCGGGGCGCGGCCCTCGTCCGGTTCGGTGCGGCGCAGGAAGTCTGCGGGGTCGTCGGCGAGGGCGAACAGGTCGGCGGCCACCGACCGGCACATGGTCGGCTCGTTCTCGGCGGCGTCGGCCCAGATCCCGGCGGCGCGGCGCAGCGTGTCGGCGATCAGCTTGTGGTCGCGGCGGGTCTGGATCTCACGGGCCTTGGCGTGGAGCTGCTCGAACGCGGCGAGTGTCGCCGGGGATTCGCCGCCGCCGGGCGGGGTGGGCGTGTGCTGCTCGTGGTCGGGGGCGCTCATCGGTCACGCTCCATAGCGGTGAGGGCGCGCACCGACACAGCGGCGGCGACATCGGAGTCGGCGAGGGCGAGCAGCGCGGGGGGCCAGCCGTCCGGCAGGTTGACGGCGAGCCAGCCGGTCAGCCACTCAGGGCGGCGGGCCGCGCCGTAGCTTCCCTCCACGATCAGGTCATCCCAGCTCGCCGAGGTGATCGTCTTCCCGGCGGTGCCGGAGACGAGACGGCGCGGCCCGGCCACCGCGACGTACGCCCACTGGCGGGCCCGCTCGGGGGTGTGGAGGCGGGTGAGGCTGAGCGTGACGCGGCGGGGGATCACGGTCCGGCCGGTGGTGGGGTCGTACAGGTCGGGGAAGTGGTGGGGCAGGGGCGCGGTGATGGTGGCGCGGAGTATGGTTTCGTCGGGGCGCGCGGGCAGCATCAGCCCTCACCTGCCTCGGCGGCGGCGGCGCGGCGCAGGCGGATGATCGCCTCTACCGCGCCGTCCTCCTCGTGCACCGGCCAGTCGGCCGCCTCCATCTCGTCCGCGATCTCCCGCAGCACGGCGGCGGGGGTGGGGCGCGGAGGCGCAGCGCTGCGGAACTCGTGGACCGCGCCCCGGGCGACCTTGGACGCCAGCGTGCTGATCAGGTCGGCGCGCTCACGGCGCGCCCGGGCGCGGGCGGTCGCCCGGCGCTTCTCCTCCTGCCAGGCGGCGGACCGCTCCTCAGCGGCCCGCTTCTCCAGCCAAGCGACCGTCGCGTCCTGCGCTTCTCGCAGCACCTCGGCGCGGTAGGCGTCCAGGGCGGCCGTGACCTCGCGGGGAGTCCAGACGGTCATCTGTCCCCGGTCCGTGCGGACCATGACGGCCAGCACCTCGCGGGGGCTCATCGGCTCAGCCACGGCCCTCACCAGTGCACCGGGCCTTCGCCGCAGTCGCACGGCCCGGACAACCCCTCGTCGCCCTCGTCGTCCTCGTCGCCCTTGACGGGCCGGGTGCAGTCGGGGCAGCCCTCGCGGCGCCCGCGATGCTCCGCAGGCAGCCCGGAACGGTCGTAACCCTCGTGCCGCTCGGTGTCGTCGGCCGGGCCGATGCCCGGCTTACCCGTGCCGTCGTAGGCGGGGCGCGCGGTGCACGACAGGTCGCCCCCCTTGCCGTGGCGCCACCGCCCGCCCTCCGGGTGGCTCGGCTCGGCCTCCCACCGGATCACGGTCTCGCAGGTCAGGCACACCGTGTGGAGATCCGCGGCGTGCGGCGGGCAGAAGTCGCCGGCCGGGCCGCAGTACCAGCCGAGGCGCCGCATGCGCGCGCGGGCGACGGTGTCCACCGCGTAGTCGGCGGTGGCCTCGGTGCCGCACCGGTCGCAGCGAACGGTGATCCGCGAGCGGTACGGCTCCGGCTCCGCGTCGGCCAGCTCCGCCGACTCCGGCTTGTCCGCGTCCTCGGCGAGATCGGTGAGGGCCTGAAGACCCGCGCGGAGCGTGACGGCGGCGCTGGCGAGCGCGCCGACCAAGGGCGCCTCGTCCACCTCGATCACGTGCACTGCGGGCCCGCGTTCCGCGGGCTCCACCGTCTCGCCGGGGCGGCGGTCGATCGCCTCCACCCACGCGGCGGCGGTCGCGCCCAGCCGCACCAGCTCGGCCCGCAGCCGCGCCCGGTCCGTCTCGGCCGACACGATGGCGACCCGCTCGCGGATGACATGCCGCCACGTCAACAAGCCGCCCGCGTCCGCGTTCTCCGCGCCGAGGCGAGCCAGCCTGGCGAGGGAAGCGAAGCGCGGGCCGGTACCGTCTGGCAGTTCGCCGCCGGACTCGGCACCCTGCCGGGCACGCTCGTCCGCGAACTCCTGCGCCCACGCAGGCAGCACGGGAATCGTGGTCGGCTCGGGCACGTCGGCCCGGACGACCGGCGTGTCCCCGATCAGGTCAGCCGAGTTGAGCAGCGCGTGCAGGGAGCTGGCCGGTATCTGGAAGCGGGCCAGAGATCGAGAGCGGCGGCGGAACGGCCACATGGCGTCTCCTCGGGGTCGGGTGCGGGGTTCGGAAGCGCGCAGAGAAGAAGGGGAGAGGGGCCGGGGGGCGCCCCAACGCGCGGGCGCGGGGCGGCCCACGACCGGTCGGCCGGTTGCGGGGTGCCTGACGGGTCAGAACCAGATGTTTCGGTGGTCGTCGTCGGGGCCGGGCTCGGGCTCGTTCAGCACGGGCGTCCTCCTCCCTTGTCTGTCAGAACGGGGGCTCGTCGCTGTATCCCCCGGCGGGAGCGGGGGCGTTGGTGGCCCAGGGGTCGGCGGCGGGCTGCTGGCGGGCCGTAGGGCGCTGCTGTTGCCCGGTGGGCTGGCCGTTGGTGGCGGCGCGGGTGACGGTGGCGGTCGCGCGCAGGAGGCTGGGGCCGATCTCGTCGGCGTCCAGCTCGAAGACCGTGCGCTTCACGCCGTCCCGGTCCTCGTAGGACCGCTGCTTCAGTCGGCCTTGGACGATGACGCGCATGCCCTTGGTGAGGGACTCGGCGACGTTCTCGCCGAGGGAGCGCCACGCGGAGCAGGTCAGGAACAGGCTCTCGCCGTCCCGCCACTCGTTCGCGGCCTTGTCGAACACGCGGGGCGTGGACGCGATGCGGAACTTGGCGACCGCCGCCCCGGCGGGGGTGAATCTCAGCTCCGGGTCGTCAACGAGGTTGCCGACGACGGTGATTAGGGTCTCGCCTGCCATGGCATTCCTTTCATTCACGACCGATATGATTCGTTCGCGCTCGAATCATATCGGTCGTGGGGGTGCCCGGATAGTTCGCGGGGCACCCCCACGGGTAACGGTTGGGTCTCGGTCAGTCGCGGGTGCCGTGGCCGTTGACGACGTGGCGGGCGACCGGGGGCCGGGTCATGAGCCGCTCCACCTCGTGCAGCTCCATGGCGCGGGCCAGTCGGGCGGCGCGGCGGTTGCGTTCGGTCTGCGCGGCGAGCTGCTGCGCGAACCGCTTTTCGCGCTCGGCCGCGATCCGCTCAGCCGCGCGGCGGGCGGCGAGCGCGGGCCCGTCGTACACCTTCCACACCTGCCACACGGAGTGCCCGGCGTGCCGCTCCACGGTGGCGACGGCGCCGCGCTCGGCGAGGACGCGCGCCCAGCGGCGCGCCTTGGCCCGGTCGTACGTGGACTCGGGGCCGGTCACGGTGCCGTCCGGCCACTGGGCGGTTACGCGGTACCCGCCCATGTTGCGGGTTCGGTCGCCGTCGCGGTTGCGGCGGCGGTGGCGGGCGCGTTCTGCGGAGTGGTGGTACCTCACGGGGTGGCTCCGGTGTGCTGGGGGGCGGGCGCGGTCAAGGTGGCGGCGTAGTCGTCCTTGCGGGTGGCGTGGACGTCGCGCAGCAGCCGCCCGGACGGGGCGCGGCAGGGCTGGCCGCGGCGGGCGCGGCACCGGTCGTAGCGGCAGGGCACGGCGGCGATCTCGGGTCTTTCGTGCCGGCGCCGGCCGACTCCGGCGGCGGCGAGCAGCGCGGCGGCCTCGGGGGGGATGCGTCGGCCGACTCCGCTGAGGGTGTCGGCGAGCGCGGGCGCGGGGCCGCCGGCGCCCAGTTCGCGGGCGCGGGCGGGCGGGGCCTGCCCGGTCATGACGGCGGCGCGGCGGGCGGCAAGGGCGCGGCGCCATGCGGCTTCGTGGTCCGGGTCCACCGGGGGCACGGGGTCGGTGTGGTCGGCGATGGCGGCGTGGCGGTAGTCGGCCCACCGCGCCATCACGTGGTGGGGATCGATCGCCCAGTAGCGGGCGCTGTTGTCGCCGGCCTGCTCGTAGTACGAGCGGGCGGCGCGGCCGATGTCCCATCCGCCGGGGGTGGTGGCGGGGATGTCGGCGAGGGCCTCGTGCCAGGTGTCGATCAGGGCGTGGGCAGCCTGGGGGTCGCCGAGCTGGCGGCGGACGCGGCTGTCCACGCTGCCGATGGCGGCGAGCAGTGCGGCGGTTTCGACGCGGTTCACGTTGTTGGCTCCGTTCGTCGGGCGCGGGCGGCTCGCCGCGCGCGCATGCGGTCGAGGGTCTGGGCGGCGGTGGGGGGCTGCCAGCGGTGCAGCCCGGCGACGGGGTGCCACTGGGAGCCGTGGTGGTGCTGGGCGTCTCCACACCAGCGGCAGCCGGACGGCTCGGGGGCGTTCACCGCGCGCCCCCGGTGGCCGGGTCGCTATGCGGCGGGGCATCCATGGCGAGGGCCTGCCGCAGGGCCTCGCGGTGGTCCATCGGCGCGCCGGGGCGGCGGTAGCCGTGGAGTGGCACCACGTCCGCCCCGGCGGCGGGGCGGTGGTCGAGGTCCCGCCAGACGGCGAGCCAGTAGCGGGCGGGTTTGGCCGGGGCGCCGTGGTGGGTGCGTTCGGCGGCGAGGGCGACGAGGGCGTCGGCGCCGTGGCGGCCGATCAGGTCGTGCAGGGCGCGTTGTTCGTTGGGGTGCAGGCTCCACCGGGCGGGCTGGGGCACTCCGGCGGCGGTGAGGGCGTCGCGGAGTGCGGCGAGCGTGCGCAGGACTGCCGAGGCGGTCGGGGCCGCGTCGGGTGCGGGCGGCTGCTCTTGTTCCTGATGGTGTGTTGGTGCTTGCGTTATGGGGTCCGGTTTTCGGACCCCCCCCGGTCCGAAAACCGGACCCCCGGGGGTCTCGTTTCCGGACCCCTGGGGGGTATCCGTTTCGGGCGCAGGGGGTCTGGTTTCCGGACCGGGGGTCCGGTTTTCGGACCCCTTCCGGGAGCGCGCTTTCGCACGCCGAGGGGTGGACGATTCGGGCACGGGCCGCACATGGCCCACCGCGAGGGGGAGGCAGTAGACGGTCTCCCCGTTCGGCCCCCTCTCGTCCGGCACGATCTTCAGCTCGCCGCCGTCGAGCAGCTTGTCAACCGCCTTGATGACGGAGGAGCGCGCCGCGCCGCTGCGCTGTATGAGCATGGCCGTCCCGGCGTACGCCCGGCAGCGCTCATCGGGAGCCTTGTCCGCGATCGCGAGCAGCACCAGCCGGGCGACGCCCTTGGCGGCGGAGTGCGTCCACACCCAATCCATTGCGTCGAGACTCATGTCATGCACCAGCCGGAGTCGCACCCGGCGTCGTCGTCGGCCAGCGGCAGCAGATCCACCCCGTCCGGAATGGCCTCGGCCAGCGGCCGACCGAGGCCCGTCAGGTACGCGGGATCCCGGCCGAGCCGCTCCCGCCGCTCCACCAGCGTGCTTTCCAGCTCGCATGCGCGGGCGAACAGGCGGGGATGCTCGGCGATGTACGCCAGGGTGGCGGGGTGCTCGCTGTCGTCGCCGACGTTGGCGAACAGGAACGTGCGGTAGTCGATGACGCCTTGACCGGCGAGGACGAGGAGGGCGGTGGACTGCTGCCCGCCGCCGAAGGAAATGACGCGGATGCCCACGAGCGGGGCCCTTTCATGTGCTGGGCGCCCGGGGCGGGGGGCTCGTCGGCCGTCCCCGCCCCGGGGCCGTCAGGGGTGGGCGTGAGGCAGGACGTCCGCGAACGGGCAGGCCCGTTCGGGATCAATCGCGCCGTGGCGGTAGAGCACCCGGGCGGCGGCCCTGGCCTCCCTCACCGTCAGGTCGTGCACCGTGTAGAGGCGGTCCCACCCCACGTCGGGCAGCTCGTCGTGCAACTCCTCGGCCACCTCCAGCGCGCGGGCGACGGTGGGCCAGCCGCGGGCCAGCGTCGCGCCGGTCGCAGCGGCGATGACGTATGCCCGGAGGGAGCGGTGCCAGTACGTGTACAGGCCCGGGTCGTCGGGGTAGAGGGGGGCGGCCAGCACCGACGACGCGGCGCTGAGCGGGCGAAACGGGACCACCAGCCGCAATGGCGCCCCGGCGCTCATACCTCGGCCCCGGCGGGCTCGGGCGCGGGCTGCCCGGTCTCCGCTTCGTACAACTCGCGGCAGGCGCCGCAGTCGCACGTACGGCCGAGCCCCGACACCACCTCGCCGGGCGGGACGATCGCGGCGACGGGCCGCCCGGCGGCGTCCCACGTCGGCACCACCTCGGGCGCCGTGTCCTCGGTGGGCCCGCAGTCGTTCGCGTCGCAGCCGCGGCCGGCGAGGCAGCGGATGGGGGCGCCGCCGTGCCGGAGGGCGATGTGTCCGCACGGGCAGCGGTGATCGATAAAGGCCATGGTCAGCTCCTTGGGGGGCGGGTGGCGTTCTGGGCGGCGCGGTAGGCGGCCGGGTTAGCGCGGCGCTTGCCGGACGCGACCGCGCGGTTGTCCGCGACGGCGGATGCGTTCTGCGGGCTGGGCGTGGTCCAGGCCCCGGCGGGGAGTCCGGGCCCGGGTTGCGGCTCGGGGCGTCCGGCGCGGGCGGCGGGGGTGTGCTCGGGGCAGCACCAGCCGTCCGGGTAGAAGACCGCGGGCCGGGGCGGGTTGGGCGGCAGGCAGCGGGAGCACAGACGCAGGGGCCGCGCGGGCGGCGTCACGACACGGCCTCGGCGTAGCGCTCGATCTCCTCGCCCGTGATGGCCTCCACGAGCGCGCACACGAGGATCTCGGCGACGTTGGGCGTCACCGCGTTGCCGTACTGGCGGACCCTCTCCCTTTTGCTGCCCAGCACGATGTAGTCGTCCGCGAAACTCATGGCGCGGCCGATCTCGTGGGGTTCGAGCATCCTGAACAGCACGTCATCGAGGTCCACTTCGCCGCCTTGGACGAGCGCGTACCGGTCGCGGGTGGATAGCGCGCCGACTGGTTCGGCCACGGTGCGGGCGGTCCCGGTGCCGTAGTACGGCACGAGCAGGTGCTGCCACGTGACGAGGGACTGATGCCCGGCCGTGGTGAGGGTCCGCAGCGGTTCGGCGACGGAGGTGCAGTGTTCGCCGCCGTCGCCGCGACTGCCGTTGTTCCGCATCACTATCGCGGCGGGCGTCACCAACCCGTGGTGGTTCCCGGATGCGGTGACGGTGGCCAGCGCCTCCGTGACGGGGCGCGCGACGGAGCCGCCGCCGCGCAGCTCCGCGACGAACGGCAACCACGCCAACCCCGTTTCGTTCCGGGCGGTCTGTGTCCTCAGCGGGGCTGTGGCTGGGGCGGGCTCCTTGCCGTCGCGGCCCTCAACGGGGATCAGCAGCGGCGGAATCGCGAGCCCGTCATTTTCCCGCGTGGTACGGGTCGGCATCGGCTCGGCGACGGAGGTGGCCGCGTCCCGCCACGTGCCGCCAGCCGGAACCATCACGGGGTGAGCGAAGCGCTTCAACCCCGCCTCGATCCGGGCCATGGTCTTCTCGGCCAGCGGCTTGGCGCGGTCGCCGATCCGCTGCCCGGGAATCGTCCAGTCGATCGCGGCGGCGGCAGGCAACACGGCGGGCTCCACGACGGTGTTGCGGCACAACACGGAGGGGCACCGGTACACGTACTGAGAGCGGTAGCGGCCCATGTCCCGACCGGGCGCCTTGAACACCTGCGAGGCGTGCACCCACGCCTCGCAGCGCGGGCACCAGGCGCGCGGGCGCAACCACTTGTCCCAGTCGGGCGACCGCCCCAACGACCGGTGCCAGTAAGCGACATACAGGCGGTCCCGGGACTGCGGCGCCTTGTGCACGCTGCGCGGGTCGGCGTGCATGGAGTTGAGCGCGATGACGCGGGTGTCGTAGCCCAGCTTGCGTATCTCGCCAAGCCAGCGATCCCACTCGGCCCACGCCCGCACGTCCACGACGTTCTCGACCACGCCCGCCTTGACCAGCCCGCCGCGCTCGATGACACCCCGCAGGTACAGCGGAACCTCTTCCATCAGCGCCCGGGATTCCTCCTCGGGCGACGGCTCGTCGTCCTCCTCCCGGCCGCCGCCGGGGGTGAACTTCTCCGCCTCCCGCTCCGCGAGGAGGTCGAGCAGGTCCCCCTGCACCGCCTGCTCGAAGCTGCGTTTCTTGCCCTTGGCGATCGACCAGTTCGTGCACTCGGGGCTCGCCCAGAACAGGTCCGTGACGGGCCAGGCCCAGACCGGGGCCCTGCGGATGTCGCCCCGGTAGTGGTCGGTCTGGGGGAAGTTCGCGGCATGCGTCTCAATCGCGCGCGCCCAGTGGTTCGCGGCCCGCGTCACGCGGACACCCGGCACAGCGTGCGCGCCCTGCGAGCTGCCGCCCGCGCCACAGAACCAGTCCATGAGGGTGAGCCCGTCAAAGTCGTGTCGGTAGCCCATGGTCAGGTCTCCTCGGGAGTAGTGCTGCCGGTAGCGAGAGTCCGGCCGCAGCCGCAGACGGCGCGGCCGTCGCGGGCGGTGACCTGCCGCCAGGCGTGGAACGGGCACGGGCCGACCAGCCCGGCGCCCGGGGGGTGTCGGGTGATCGCGGTCCGCGGCGCGTACGGGCCGCCCATCGCCCGCAGCGGGTGCGCGTCGCCGCACGCAAGGCACTGCCCGACGCACCCGCCCGGCAACTCCGCGAACAGCGCCGTGCGGCTGCCGGGGCAGATGCGGGGCGGCGCCAGGTGCCGGGGCGAGAACAGCAGCGCCCGCCCCGGCGGGCCGCCGCCGACCTGGCCGGCGCCGACCGCGCGGCCGTCGCACGTCGCGCACACCGGCAGCCCGCCCGGCGTGTCCGCGCCGAGGAACCTCCCAGCGCGGGTGCTGCCGCCGACGAACTGCCCGCACCACACCGTGTAGGAGGTACGGCCGTCCGGGTAGCGGACCCCGGAACGGGGCCGGTGCCAGCGGGACATGCCCCGGGTGCGCACGAACGCGGGCGCCTCGCCGAGCGCCTCGACGTCGAGCGGCACCGCGCCGCCGGTGATCGGGGGAAACAGGGAGACGGCCATCAGCGCACCGCCCCTTGGTGCTGGCGGGTGGTAACGCCGATACCGGTGCCCTCCCGGAAGAGGGCGCGTACGTCCGCTGCCATCTGCGGGCGGTAGGTCCGCACCTTGGACAGCGACACCCGGGGGGCCTGCTTGCGGTGTGTGCCGCTGGTGAGAGCCGCGTACAGGGCGTCACTCGGCCCCTGCCACGCTGCGCCGCCTCTGAGAGCTGCCGAGGCCAGGGCCATGCACAGCGGGCAGAAGCAGCCCCATATCTCGCTCTCGTAGAGGTCGAACCGGTTACGGTTGGCGGCCATCAGTCGCACACCGCCGTCACCTGGTCCACCCACGCGAGCGCGTCGGCGTCCAGCTCGCGGCGGGCCCGCGTCACCGCCACGTACGCCAACCGCCCTTCCTCGCGGCGGAGCATGATGTTGCCCGTCTGGGGGTCCGGCTTGGGCGGCAGGAAGTCCGCGTTGATCCGCACGCGGTCCCACTCGCGGCCCTTGGCCTTGTGCACGGTGGAGATGACCAGCTCGGCGGACTCCTCGGTCACGAGGGCGTCTGCCGCGCGCTCGATCGCCTGCGGGCCGTACGTGTCGATCAAGCCCACGAGCACCTTCAGTGCCCCGTCCTCCTCGGCCGCGTACTCGCGCACTTCGGCCCATGACCCGAATGCGAGCAGTTCCGGGTGATCGGTCGGGCGGTGCTCCATGAGCGCCTGCGCGGCCCACGCAAGCCGCTTCGCTTCGTCGCCGCCGCCGACCAGCGCGACCTTCCGGCCCTCGCCGATGGCCTCCATCACGAGCTGCATCGCCCCGGCGTTGGTGCGGCACAGGATCGCGTCCGGCTGCCCGGTCAGCTCGCCGACGTGGGACTCTGCGCGGTCCCAGCCGCGGAGCCTCAACGGCGCGTCGATGATGCGGAGCCACCGGTTTGCTTCCTCAGCGATGGCCGGCCCGAACCGGAAGCTCTGGGAGAGCGTGAGCGTCTCGGCGCCGAGCTGCTCGCCGAACTTGTGCAGCGCGTCGCGCGCCCCGCGCCATGAGTAGATCTGCTGCGCGGAGTCGCCCACGGCGATGCGCTGCGCGTGGTCCTGGCTCATGAGCACGTCGCTGAGCACGTCGTTCGTGTCCTGCGCCTCGTCCAACAGCACCACGTCGAACGGCAGGCGCGGGCGGCCCAGCGCCCACAGCTTCAGGTAGTGGTCGTGGGACATCTTCAGCACGCCGGACGGGTCGGTGAGGTCGGCCCACGCGGCGTGTGCGACGGGCAGCACGAGAGCGAGCAGCGCACGGCGCGGCTCCTCCCCGGTCAGCCCGACGTAGGGCGGGACGTGCTTGGCTCGGATCTCCGGATCGGCTGAGTAGCAGAACCGGGTGATGGTGTCGAGGGCGGCGCGCATGATCTGCCGGGGCAGCATGGCGCGCAGCGTGCCGAGGTCGGTCTTGATCGCCGGAGCAGCGCCGACGATGCCCAGCACCTTCTTGACGCCGAGTGCTTCGGCGGCCTTGTGCGCGGTCTGCCGGGGCTGGTTGATGCGCGGCAGGTACGTCGGGTCGAACGCGAGGCCGTGGCCGGTCTTGGGGGTGACGTTGCCCGGCATGCTGCGCTTGGCGTCGTCCGCGATCGACCGGTTGTAGGCGACGTACACCATCTGGCGGCGCCGGTCGCTTCCGGCGATCAGCTTGAGCGTGCTGGACTTGCCGCAGCCGGCGCCCGCCTGCATCACCATGTCCACGCCGTCGCCGTAGGTCGCGATCGCCTCGGCCTGTTCGGGGGTGGGTTCCACCACCGGGGTTCTCCTCTCAGGGGATGGGTGCCGGGCCCCGTGTGGGGGCAGGGCCCGGCGGCGGTGGTGGGGATCAGGCGGCGGCGGGAGCCGTACGTGCGGCGTCCTCGCGGGCCTTGGCGATCGCCTTCCGGAAGCCGTCACGGTCCGGGGTCTGGCCCTGCTTGGCGTAGAGGCTGAGCATGTCGAGCAGGTCGCTCGCTTCCTGCGCGGTGAGGTCGTTCGCGGTGGGCACGTCACGGCCGACGATCACGCTCGTGACGCCGAGGCGGTCATCCCTCCCGGTGACGCTGAGCGCGTTGAACATGGCGTGCATGGCCCGCATCTGCGGGGGACCGACCTGCGCGGCAGGCTGCTGTTCGGCGGCGGGGGCGTGCGTCTGGGGCTGCTCCGCAACTTCGCTCACAACCCGGTCCATCATCCGTTCCATCTCGGCCCGTTCGGGGGAAACCTCGGCGGGTGCGGAGACGGACGGCGGCGGGACGGGGGTCGGCTGCTCGGACGGGGCGGGCCGCACGGCCGTCCCGCGCTCCGCGATCAGCTCGCCCAGCGTCGCCGACACGTTCGTCACCGGGTGCGTAATCGGGGCGTCCAACAGACGCCGCGCCTTGGCCCGCGCGTGCAGCTCCAGCGCCGCCGGGTACGTCAACCCCTCCGCCATCACCGCGTCCACCAACGCGGCCACCGGGTCAACGCCCTGCCCGAGCTGGTCGAGAATCGTTTCCCCAACATCCTCGCCCGGGTGATGGATGGTCAGCCCGTCCAGCGGCTCGTACCGGGTCTTCGTGACGGTGGCGGTCCCCTCCACCATGTCCATCAAGACGTCAAACTCGTACTCGGCACCCTCACGCTGGACGGGCTTGACCCCTACCTTGGTGACCTTCTTGCCCTCAATCACGTAGTCGCCCCGGGCGCGCATCGTGACGATGAGATGGCCCCGGAAGTTCAGCAGCGCGTCGTACATGTCCTGCTCAATGGGGTTGGCGTCGCGCCAGGCGCCGAACTTGCCGCCGTGCGTCTTCTCCCCGGTCCTCTCCACGATTTCGAGCAGCCCGCCGCGCCCATTCCAGAAGTGCGAGAACGAGTCCACGATCAGCACGGCAAGGCCGGCGGCCTCGGCCGCGGCAACCACCTGGATGAGCTGTCGCGGGTCGTGGGTGTCCATCGGCAGGTGCGCGAACTCGTGGCCCCCAAGGTCGGGACGGCCAGGCACCGGGGCGTACTTCAGCGCGCTGCGGCGCTCCGTGTCCGCCAGCCCGATGGCCCCTCCGGCGGCCAGGCCGGCCGCGATACGGAGCGCGCTTTTCGTCTTGCCGCACCCGGACGGGCCGACAAGGGCGATGCGCGCCTTAGCGGCCTCGCGCGTGGCGGGGGCGAAGCTGAAGTTCATCGGCCGGTTCCTTTCGGCGTGTGCGTGATGGCGTAGCTGCCGGGGCTGTTCCAGATGGCGTCCACGCGGACCTTGACGACGGCCAGGGCGGCGAGGGACAAGGCGGCCAGGGCGAGGGCGATCACTCGTCCCCCTCGGCGACGGTCAGAGCCAGGTCGGCGGGGGCGAGGGGACGCGGCTGCTCCGCGAGATCGCCCGTGGCGAGGGTCGCGAGCTGCTCCCGCTGCCAGTCGGCGGAGGGCGACGCGGGCGGCGGCGACCGTGCCGCACTCCCGGCCGTGCGCGTCCCGCATCAGCACGCGGCGCAGGCGCCGACCCTGGTACCACACGGGGGTGATGAGCACCGTCGCGGCCTGCGGGACGAGAGCCGTTATCGCGGTGACGGCGGTGATGTTGACACCCGGCCGGGCCGGGCGGGTGGTGCGCCGGGGCAGGTGCATGGTCACCGCGCCTCCATGCTGGCCATGTAGATGTCGGCGGCGCGGGACAGGGCCGCGAGCCGCTGCCGCGCGGGCAGCGAGCGCAGCCACGCCCACAGGGTGGGCACCTCCCGCGCGGGGAGGCTCGGGGTACGCTGTCGGTGTTCCATCAGTTCCTCTTCTCGGGGTTCTGGTCGCGGGGCCGTCCGGGTGCGATCCGGGCGGCCCCGTTGTCGTGCCGGGGGTCACGCGGCGGTGGGGAGCTGCGCGGCGGCGCGCTCGGCCGCCATGGCGTGCAGGCGGCGGAGCGCAGTCTCGACCTGCTCGGCGGTCCGGCTGGGGTCTCCGGCGGCGACGTGCTCGGCCCATTCGCGGATGGGGGTGCGGTCACGCTGCTCGCGGGCGGCGTCGAGGACGGCGCGGGCCTGCCGCAGCGCGTCGGCGTGCGACACCACGTGCCCGGGGGCGGTCATGCCTGCGCCTCCTTCAGGAGCTCCTCGGCGGTCAGGCCGTAGGCGCGGGTGACGGCCGCGATGGTCTGGGCTCGGGGCTCGGCGTGGCCGTGCCACAGGCGCCACGCGGTCGGCTGTGCGATGCCGGTGCGGCGGGCGAGGTCGGCGGGGGTGGTGTCTCCGACGCGAGCGGCGGCGGCTCGGAGGGCGGATCTGTCGTACGGCGCCGAGTCGGCGGACGACTCGGCGCGGCGGCCGGTGCGGGCCATGGGACACTCCGTTCGCGAACGAATTCTTTCGTGCGCGAACGAATCTAACATACGGTAGTAGCGATGGGAACCCTGTGCGGGGCGCGCGGGGGTATCGTGTAGGCGTACGGTCAAGTGTTCGAAACTGATGCCCGAGTGATCCCCATTGACACTGGGCCGATGGGGGGAGAGGATCGGCGGGATCTAGGCAACGTCGCACGTCAGGAGGGGGGCGATCATGGACGGTCGCGTACGCGTCACCCTGCGAAGGGTGGTGAGACGCATGTCACAGAGTTATTCGTGCGCGAATGAAGGGTATAATTCACGCATGAATGATTCGGCTGCGCTGTCCCCCCAAGAGTTCGGTGCGTGGCTGGGCGATCAGCTCGCCAGCCGCGGGTACGACCCAAAGCGGCGAGGAAGGGCCGCCGCGTTCGCCGCGAAGTCCGGCATCAACCCCGCCACGCTGTCGCAGATCCTCGGCGGACGCCGGACCAAAGCGCCCGACGTCCGCACCCTCTCCCAGCTCTCCGAGGCGCTGGGAGTGCCCCTGGCGCTCCTCCTGATCCGCGCCGGACACGCCACCCCCGAGCAACTGGCAGACATCCACAGGCCCGAGGGTGGCCACCTCACGCCCGAACGGGCCGCCGAGGAGCTGGGCATCACCACCCCCGAACGCGTACAGGCATTCGCCCACATGGTCAAAGCGTTCCGGGAAGCGGAGCAGCTCCCGCCGGCCGCCGCCGACGATCCACCCCGCACAGCGCACCAGTAGCACCACCGCACCACGGAGGCACCCGCACCATGTACATCCCGAGAGCAGCCCAGGCCGCGTACCTCATGCCGGGGGTGGCGCTGCTCGCCGCCGCAATGGTCCACGTCGAAACCGAGCTGCGTCTCTGCCTCGGCGCGGGCGTGCTCACCCTCGGGGGACTCGTCATCCTCGCCGCGCAGTACGTGCGGCAAGCGGCTGGCGATGACCGCGGGGCATTCTTCGACGCGGGCTACCGAGCCGCCCTGTGCCACGTCAAGCGTGGCCTGCTCGCCCTCCCGCCCGGCGTCGGCGACCCCCACGACCCCCAGGGACTGACCAACGCCAAGGTGCGCCACCTCCGGCCCACCCGTAAGTCCGGCCCCGAGCCCCATGAAGGGGAAAGGAAAGCGCAGTAATGAAACTACTGCCAATAAAAGGCTCGGAATCGGATGCCGATTCCGAGCCTTTTATTGCCTATATTCGCGTCTCGACATGGAAAGAGGAGAAGATATCCCCCGAACTCCAAAGGAAATCCATAGCCGAGTGGGCCAAGCGTAATCGCAAACGCATCATAGACTGGGTCGAAGACCTCGACGTCTCCGGTAGGACGTTCAAGAGGAAAATCACGGGGGTCATCAACCGGGTAGAGGCAGGCGAAGCGCGAGGGGTAGCGGTCTGGCGATACAGTCGATTCGGCCGTTCCCCCTACGGCAATGTCAAGAACCTCGCACGACTCGAAGAGGCCGGTGGCCAACTGGAATCCGCCACCGAGCATTTCGATTCGAAAACCGCGATGGGGCGTTTCCAGCGAGATCTCACAATGCGCCTCGCGGCGCTTGAGGGCGAGCTGATAGGCGAAACGTGGACCCAGACACTACAGCACCGCATATCCCTCGGCCTTCCCCCGCACGGCCGACCGCGGTTCGGCTACATCTGGTACCCCCGGCGCATTCCTGACGGCAAAGGCCAATTCACCGTTCAGGATGAGCGATACGAGCCCGACCCCGAACGCGACTGGGCGGCCGACGACCTGTACCGCCGCTATGTCGCAGGCCAAGGATTCGGGGCGCTGGCGAAATGGCTCAACGCCCAAGGGCTTACGAACGGGGTCGGGAACCCCTGGTCCGCATACGCCGTAGCGTGGTACATGGACTCCGGGTTTGCGGCCGGATACATCCGCGTGCACAACCCGGAATGCGGATGCGGAGACAAGGTGAAATGTCGAAATCGGATTCTGGAAGAAGGGGCACACCAACCGATACTCGGCGGCGGGGATGAGCAAGCGGCCGAAGAACTCTGGACGCAGTACCTCGCTCGGCGTGCCGAGGTGAAACGCAACCCGCCTCGCACGCGCGGGGAGGCGGCGTACATCCTCACCGCGCTGGTTAAGTGCGGCCGATGCCGCGGCGCCTACCGCATAGCCCAGCGGGACACCTCCTACTGCGTCCGCCGCGAAACCCATGGCACGACCGTGTGCGCCGCGCCCAACGCCTCCAAGGCGGCCCTGGAGGCCGCCGCGATCGATTTCCTGAGGGCACAGGCGGCCGATATCGACGCCCTACCGGCCCAGCGGCGTGCCGAGGCCCAGCGGCGCGCGGACGACCTTGCCGAGCGGCGCACACAGCGGCAGGCCGCTCTCACGCGGCAGCTCGACGGCGCGAAGCGCGCCCTGGTGCAGCTCGCGATCAACGCGGCGAAGCGCCCCGACCAGTTCACGCCCGAGGTAGTTGAGGCCGCGCGCGCCGAGCTGGAGCAGGAGCGCGATGCCGCGATGGCCGCCCTCGCCGACCTGGAGGCGGAGACGGAGCAGCCCACCGTCACGGAGTACCAGCCGCTGATCGTCGGCCTCCTGGAGGAGTGGGGGACGCTCCCGGTGGCGGTGCGTAACCGCATCCTGAGGCGCCTCCTGCGCCGTCTGGTGGTGGACGGGGGGCAGGTAGTGGCGCACCCGGTGTGGGAGCCAGATCCGTGGGCACCGGCCGCAGACGGTGAGGGTGTGCGGGCCTCCTGACCTGCTCGTTTATGTCGCGGCAGTGCTGCGCCCCATAAGGAGGAATGTCATGTGACACTCCCCCTTATGGGGCGCCGGTTCGGTCGCACGCCGCCGACACACTGTGCGCGTAGCGTAAC
>NZ_JBPQTQ010000124.1:0-19487 GCF_051386415.1 Streptomyces sp. URMC 129 | reverse complement strand
GGCCCGCGCCGTCCGGGACCGCCGCCGTCACCGTCGCGCCCGCCGGGTACGGGGTCGTGCGGTGGGGGCGGGGATCGTTTCTCCTGCACCGGCGGGCCGGGGTGGTCGCCCTGGTGCTGGCGCTGGCGCTCGCCGGGGCCGCGCTGGCCAGTCTCTGTCTCGGGGAGTCGACCGTCGCGGCCGACCAGGCCCTGCGGGTGGTGTTCGGGCAGTCGTCCTCCGACGAGTTCGTCGTCGGCACGCTGCGGCTGCCACGCCTCACCGTCGGGCTGCTCGTCGGGGCCGCGCTCGGGATCGCCGGGGCGCTCATCCAGACCGTCGCCCGCAACCCGCTCGCCAGTCCCGACATCATCGGCGTCACCCACGGCGCCTCCGCCCTGACCGTCGGGGCGCTGACGTACGGCGTCGGGTCCGCGCTCGTCCTGCCGTACTGGTCGATCGCGGGCGGACTGCTGGCCGCCGCGCTCGTCTACCTCTTCGCGTGGCGCGGCGGGCTGCACGCGGCGCGGTTCGTCCTCATCGGCATCGGCTTCGCCGTCGCACTCCGCTCGATCACCCAGCTCTTCGTCACCAAGGCCGACTTCCGCGTCGCCCAGCAGGCCACCGTGTGGATGACCGGCTCGCTCAACGGGCGCGGCTACGACGAGGCCAGGCCGCTCGCCTGGGCGCTGCTGATCCTGCTGCCCGCCGTGCTGTGGGCCGCCCGCGCGCAGCGGACCGTGGTGCTGGACGACGACACGGCCACCGCCCTCGGCGTCCGCCTGAGCCGGGTCCGGCTGGGCCTGGCCACCCTCGGCGTGCTGCTCGCGGCGGTGGCGACCGGCGCCGCCGGGCCGGTGGACTTCGTGGCGCTGCTCGCCCCGCAGATCGCGCGCCGCCTGACCGGCACCGCGCAGATCCCGCTGCTGTGCTCGGCGCTGGCCGGCGCGTTCATCACCGTCGCGGCCGATGTGGTGGCGCGGTTGCTGTTCTCCCCGACCGAGCTGCCCGCCGGCGTCGTCACGGCGGCGATCGGCGCGCCGTACCTGCTCTGGCTCATCGTCAACAACCGCACGGGAGGCCGTCGATGAACGACCACTACCGGCTCTGCGCCCGCGACCTGACCCTGGGCTACGACGAGTCCCGCGCCCCCGTGGTCGAGGGCCTCGACCTCGACATCCCCGACGGCGAGGTGACCGTCATCGTCGGCCCCAACGCCTGCGGGAAGTCCACCACGCTGCGCGCCCTGGGCCGCCTGCTCAAGCCGCGCGGCGGCGCGGTGCTGCTCGACGGGCAGGAGCTGTCGCGCGTGCCGACCCGGCGGATCGCGCAGACGCTCGGGCTGCTGCCGCAGTCGCCGGTCGCGCCCGAGGCGATCACCGTGGCCGACCTGGTCTCGCGGGGCCGGCAGCCGCACCAGCGGTGGTGGCAGCAGTGGTCGGAGGCCGACGAGCGGGCGGTGACCGAGGCGATGGCGCTGACGGACGTCGCCGCGCTCGCGGACCGGCCGGTGGACGCCCTCTCGGGCGGGCAGCGGCAGCGGGTGTGGATCGCCATGGCGCTGGCCCAGGAGACGGACCTGCTGCTGCTGGACGAGCCCACCACGTTCCTCGACATCGCCCACCAGGTCGAAGTCCTCAATCTCGTCCGTCAGTTGGAACGGACGGTCGTGACCGTGCTGCACGACCTGAACCAGTCGGCGCGCTACGCCGACTACCTGGTCGCCATGAAGGCCGGTCGCATCGTCGCCGCCGGACGGCCCGGTGACATCGTCACCGCCGAGCTGGTCCACGAGGTCTTCGGCCTCGAAGCCGTGATCGTCCCCGATCCGGTGACCGGCTCACCGCTCGTCGTCCCCGGCGCACCTGTCCCCGGCCCGCGTTCCGCGGGCACATCGCACATGAGAAAGGCACCCATCACATGAACCGCCGCATCACCGCCGCCACCGGCCTCGTGCTGGCCGCCACGCTCGGCCTCAGCGCGTGCAGCAGCGACGACTCCTCCGACGACAACGGCTCGTCCGGCGAGGGGAGCACCAGAACCGTCGAGACGGCGATGGGCCCGGTCGAGGTGCCCGAGAACCCGCAGCGCGTCGTCGTCCTGGACACCGCCGAGCTGGACAGCCTGATCACCCTCGGCGTCACCCCGGTCGGCGCCGTGCAGGCCGACGTCAACGCCGAGTTCCTCGACTACCTGCCGGAGGACCAGCTGTCCGGCATCGAGAACGTCGGGGAGATCGCCGCGCCGAACCTGGAGGCGATCAACGAGCTGAACCCCGACCTGATCATCGGCAGCAAGGTCCGCGACGAGCAGCGCTACGACGAGCTGTCCGCGATCGCCCCGACCGTCTTCACCGAGACCGTGGGCGCGCCCTGGAAGGAGAACTTCCTGGTGCACGCCGACGCGCTGAACAAGACGGAGGAGGCCGAGGCGATCGTCGCCGAGTACGAGGCGCACGTCGCGGACGTGACCGAGGCGATCGGCGGCCCGGAGGTCGCGGCCGACACCGAGGTGAGCATGCTGCGCTTCATCGAGGGCGGCAACACCCGCATCTACGGCCGGGAGAACTACATCGGCACCATCCTGGAGGACCTCGGCCTCGGCCGCCCGGCGATCGTGGACGAGGCCGAGGACGGCTTCGCGGTCGAGGTGAGCCCGGAGCAGGTCGACCAGGCCGACGGCGACGTCATCTTCTACACCTCCTACGGCGCCCCCGACGCCTCCGGCGAGGAGGAAGCGGTCGGCGGCCCGCTGTGGAACGACCTGACGGCCGTCCAGAACGACCGCGCCTTCCACGTGAACGACCAGCTCTGGTTCCTCGGCATCGGCTACACGGCGGCCGAGCAGATCCTCGACGAGATCGAGGCCAACCTGGCGCAGTGAGCCGGCGCGCGTCGCCCGACTCCGCGAGGTGCTTGTGGAGTCGGGCGACAGCGCGGGCGCGTCAGCCGCCGAGCAGGCTTCGGGCGTGCTCCCTGAGCGGGGCGGCGAGCTGTGGGTGGTCCCCCAGTCCGGCGCGGTGGAGCAGGCGGGCCGTGACGTAGAGCTGGGCGCGGCGGCCGTGCTCGGTCTCCAGGACGGGGAAGTGCTCCCGGACGCGCCGCGCGAGTTCGGGGACGGCGAGGCTGTAGCAGTGGAGCGTCGCCGCGTCCGTTCCGGCCGGGCCGCGCCCCCACAGCTCCCAGTCGAGGATGCCGAGCGGGGACCGGAGGAGATTGGCCCAGTGCAGGTCACCGTGGACGGTCTCCCAGCGCTCGACGCGGACATCGGTGTCGTCACCGAAGGCAGCCCTGACGCGGCGGGTGACCTTGGCCTGGTCGGTACTGATCCGTTCCGTTGGTGTCCTCGCCAGCACGTCAAGGGCACGGGCCAGGTCCCGCCACCACGTCCCGGAAAGCTCCAGATCCGATCCGGGCACGTCCGTGACCGAACACGGCATGCCGGGCAGGAACGTCATGACCTCGGCCCGCTGCCGTCGCCAGTGGCCCTCGTCCCATTCATGAACGTCGATCACCCGGGGCCTGGGCAGACCGTGCAACGCGTCGGCATCGGCGTTGCCGGTCCAGGCGTGGCCCTTCGGCCATGAGAGTTCTTCCGAGACAACGCGCAGCCATCGCCTCCCTCCGGGCCCCTCGGCAGGCGCGCCGACGGACCGGAGACGCCAGCCGAAGACCGGTTCACCGGCGACCGCGAGCCCGAAATGGGCGGCGGCGTCCTCCAGATTCCGCCGCATCCAGAGCCGGAAGCGGCGATCGGCCTCGGCCACTTCCGGGGATGGCGTTGTCATGAGGTGATGTGCCGCAGATAGGTGTGGGGATCGGCCAGGTATCGGCGCCAGTGATCGACCAGTTGGAGCTCTTCCCATCCGACGCGGCGGAATCCTTCTTCCCCCAATTCGATGATCTCCGCATCCGGCGTGCCGGCGAGCATAGGGGAATGCGTGGCGCAGATGATCTGCGACCCGGATCGGCCGAGTTCGTGGATCAAGGCGACCAGCCGCAGACACGAGGTGAAGGACAGGGCAGCCTCCGGCTCGTCCATGACGTAGAACCCGGGCGAGTCGAACATGGCCTGGAACATGGTGAGGAAGCCTTCTCCATGGCTCATGGCGCTGGTGTCCTGATCCCAGTAGCCGGGCACGCCGCCCAAGTTCTCCGTCATCTGGAACGCGGTCTCGGCGCGCAGGAAGAAACCCTTTTTCCTGCGGCGAGGACCGGCGAGCATGCGGGCCCCCGCCGCCGTGGTGTCCGCCCGCAGGATCTCCCCGAGAGGCGTCCTGGTCGGCTCCGGCCGACCACGCAGCGTCCCGAGCCGCCCTCCGTAGGCGTCCAGTCCGAAGCTCTCGGCGATGCCCTCCACGAGTGTGGATTTCCCTGATCCGTTGTCCCCGACGAGAAACGTGACGGGCCGGTCGAATGCCAGCCCCTCGTCCAGCAACTGGGCGACGCAGGGCACGGCAAACGGCCATTCCTCGCGGCCCGCCCTGTCGGGGGCCAGATGCTCCGGCACGTACGCACGGGAGACGAACACGATCCTCCTGGGCTCTTCAGTCGTAGTTGGGCTGGCAGCCGCCCTTGGGGGAGCACGGGCCGGCGCCCGTCGGCCAGCATGACGGATGACAGGCCGGACCGCACGAAGGTCCGCACTGAGGATCGCAGAGCTGTTCCGGCTGACACGGCGGGTCGTCGGGCTTCTTGCCCGCCGCGGCGGCCTCTCGGGCGAATCCCCGGCGCAAGTCGGCACGGACACGTTGAGCTTCCGGGCCGGAAATGATCTCAGCCAGCCCGGCTTCCAGCACGTTGCCCACCGGCATCCACCGGGAGAAGACACACGGCCAGACGGCACCATCGGGAGACACCGCGATCGCCCCGTCGCCGCAGCGCCCACAGAGCTGGGCGACATCCGGACGCGCGTCACGGACACCCCGTCCGACCTGCCGGAGGCGATCGACACCGATCTCCCGCACTCCGAGAGACGCCAATTCTGCCCGAGCGCCGGATGAACGTTGTCCCGGACGGACCTCGATGATTCCCGCGCGCACGGGAATCCCGCGCCGCACCGCCTCCGCGACGGCCGCCCTGGTGCGGCCGTGGCTGTTCTTCCGACCGGTGATCGCGGCGTGTTCGGCGGGGTCGTCGGAGTAGTAACTGGTCGCCAGAGAGACACCTGGCCGTTCGAGCACCGTCCAGAACGTGGCCGGAACATGTAGGAGATTGGAGAACACCTCCACGCCGAGGCCGCACCCGAGGGCGTGGTCGATCAGGGCGGGCAACTCGGGATACAGCGTGGGCTCGCCGCCGATGAACTGGACCGAGGCTGCCCCGCAGGCGGCGAGTTGCCCGATGACACGCCTCCAGTCCCCAGCGTGCATGGAGCCGCGGGTGCCCTCCGGTCCCGAGTCCGCGTAACAGTGCTCGCATCGGAGCTGGCATTTTCCGGTGACCTCTAACCATGCGAACTGCAGCTCGGACACACTTTCCTTCCTTTCACCGGTGTTCGGTGCGGATCAGGTGCGGGCGGACCCGACGGGTGGCCCAGAGAACGGTGGTGCGGCTCATGATGAAGGTTTCCCCGGTGGTGAAGTCCAGACGCCGACTGCCCGAGGGGAGCGCGGTGAGGTCGCGGACCGTGAAGACGTGGCCGCCGAGGAGGAGTTGGTCACCCCGGCGTACGGTATTGGTGTCGATCTCGACGGTGATCAGGACGTAGGGGGAAGGCGTTCTCATCGGGCCCGGTGGATGGTCGTGTTGACGGCCGCGCGGAGATGCGGGCCGAATTCGACGGCGCGGGTGTGGGAGGGGCAGGCCAGGAGTTTCCGTTCGCCGGTGGGCGGGGTCAGGATGACGACCGTCACCGGGCGCAGCGGGGTCTGCCCGCAGTGCGCGCAACGGCGAGGCTCACCGGTGACCCGCTCCAGACTGCCGGGCGCCGCCGTCCATTCCGTCCCGCCGCCGACCGGACGCAGCCACGCGCGGCTGTAGTCGTGGCTCATCACCCGCCCGATCCGATCGCGCGAGCCGTCCTTGACGATTGAGCCGACCGGGAAGTCGCTGAGTTCGCTCATGGGACCAAGGGTTCCGTTCGGGCGAGCCGGGTGTTAACCCACCGTGGTTGAACCATCGCGGGTCCTACACTGGCCAGGGACCCGACCTCCCGGAGTCAGCATGGAACCCCTGACCGCACTCCCCGGGCACGTCCTGGAACGGACCGACGTCCAGAAGGCTCTGCTCGACCATGACTTCGGGGTTTTCTTCGCCCTGGTGCGCAAGTGGGCCGGGATCAGCCTGAACCGGCTCGGCGAGGCGTGCGACATCAAGTCGTCGCGCATGAGCCACCTCGTACGCGGCGAAGCATCCATCACCACGATCGCCAAAGTCGAACAGATCGCAGACGCCCTCCGCATCCCCGGCCACCTGCTCAGACTGGCCCCCCGCCCCTGGGAAACGCCGAGCCACACACCGGGTGGGACACTGGAATCGGAGCAAGTCGCCCATGAGGGTGGTAAGGCGCGGATTGCGGAGGAGGACGGCACGAAACGACGCGACGCGGTCAAGCTTGCCGGTGTGGTCTTCGGAACTCCCGCCGCCGTGACCGCCGTCCTGGACGAGGCCGCCGCCGAGGCTCTGGAGTTCACCAGGCGGGCCGAGGCCAGCGCGCTCGGCTCCGGGACACTGGATCATCTCGGCATCACGGTCACCGACCTCAACGACGCCTACTCTCTCAAACATCCCCGGCTGCTGTTCGACACGGCCTTGCACTACCGGCGCAAGGTCGACCAGTTCCTGGACGGGCCGCACACGCAGCGACAAGCCCGGGAACTGTTCGCGTACGCCGGCTGGCTCTCGGAATTGCTGGCCTGGCTCGCACACGACTTGGGCAACGCCCGTGCCGGGCTGGCCTTCGCCCACGACGCCTACGTTCACGGTCTGGAAGCCGGTCACGGGGAACTGTGTGCGTGGGCCATGGACGCCGCCGCCTCGATCAACCTGTACGAACAACGACCGGCCAAGGCACTCGGCGCCGCACGGGCGGGGCTCGCTCAGGCCCCCGCTTCTCATCCTTTGACTGTGCGTCTGAACGCCCAGGCCGCACGGGCGTCCGCCGCCAACGGTGACGCCGAAGGCTTCCAGTCCTGCTTCTCCGCAGCCAGGGAAGCCCACGAGTCGCTACCCGCGCGGGTCCCGCACTGCTTCGGCACGGATCCCTTGCCTCTGGCGGACTACGCTCTGACGTCCTACCCGGCGACCGCGTGTGTGTGGCTCGGCCAGGCCGAGCAGGCCCGTCAATACGCCGAAGATGCGTTGGAGGCATACCAGTCGGCGGCAGAGGCAAGCCGGTCTCCCAGCCGAGAAGCCATCGCCCGCATCGACCTCGCCCTTGCCCTGGCACAGCTCGGTTCGCCGGACGACGCCGTGGCTTTGGGACATCAAGCGCTGGACTCGGCCCGCCTGGTCGGTTCCGTACTGGGCCGTGCCGGTGACCTTGTTTCCTTTCTGGCACGACGCTATCCGAGCCAGGGCCCGGTCCAGGAGTTGCGCGAACGCTTGGCGGTCACGACCGCCGTCTCCAGTCACCTCCCGTCGTCCGCTGAACCGGAAGGGTAACGATGTCTCGGCCCGCACCCGACGAGCGCGTCATCCATATCCGCAGGCCCTATCTGGACCTCATCGCCAGCGGGGGCAAGACGATCGAGGTGCGGGTCGGATATCCCGGCATGCGCAGGATCGCGGCCGGGCAGCGGTTGCGGTTCGTCTCCGGGGATGCCGAGGTGCCGGCCCGGGTGGTCAAGGTCGTGGAGTACCCGTCCTTCGAGGCGCTGCTCGACGCCGAGGACAACGACGCCATCGGGGCCGAGGGCATGAACCGGGACCAACTCCTGGCCGCCTGCCGGGAGATCTATCCCCCGGAGAAGGAAGCCCTCGGCGTGCTCGCGATTCACCTGGCCCGGGAGGGGGCCCGGGCGGCAGGGACATAGTGTCCACAGGATGTGGACGGCGATCACCGCTGGGTCGTGGTCGGCCAGTGCCCGATGGCTGTCGGCACGGCCGATGGGCCGGGGAATTCCTCGGGGAGAGCGTCCATGAGGATCTCGTCCACCGGCTGACCAAGCCAGTACCCGGATTTCCGCAGTCGCCCGGACCGGCGGAACCCTGCCTTCTCGTAGGCGGTGATCCCGGCCCGGTTGGGTTCAAGTACCTTCAGCCACACCATGCGCAGGGCGCCCAGATGAAAGGCCCAGTCAAGAGTCAGCCGCGTGGCCTCTGCCGCGTAGCCTTTCCCCCTCGCCTCAGGGGCGAGAACGATGACGAATTCGGCTGTGCGCACGAAGGTGTTGATCTGGAGAATGGTCATGCCGACAGGCGTGGTGTCCTCTAGCCGCACAACCTCGAACTGTTGGTAGCGGTCGTTTCCGCGTTGCCGTTCCCAGCCTGCGGCACGTACCTCCCACGCCTGTGCCCATTGGTTGCCGTATCCGAGGATGGTGCGGGCGTCGTTCTCCCACTTGTGGTATTCAGGCAGCATGTCCTGGCGGGGCATCCCGAGGGCTAGTCGCACGCCGGTCAGAAGGATGTGCGGGTCACTCATGGTCGTTCTCCTCTCGGCCCGGCCAGGGGGCAGGGGGCGCCGGGTCCGTCTGGCGTACAGACGGGCGTGTAGAGCGCGGTGTCGGCGGGTTCTTCGACAGGTGTCCCTTCCGGGTCAGCGATCCAGGCATGCAATCGCACGGGATCCGTGGCCACCCCGTGCCGCCACTCCGCTCGGCGCCCGGCCAGCGCGAGGAGAACAGCGGCGGCTGTTGACTCCTCCAGGCAGGCCCATCGCATAGGCATCAACCTCGAAGCCCAACGAGTCGCGCGCACAGCGTAGCGGGACTGACACGCGGTTGCGGGCGGTAGCGCGCGTCCGACGCGGGCCAGTCGGACCAGCCGTGAGAAGCGCTTGCTACGCCGCCCTGCGGTCCGTGTGGCCACGGTGACGAGGACGGCGGGTACAGCACCGAGACGCCACCGCAGCGGGACTCGTGCGTGGTGAGGCAGGGCGACACGCACCTCGATGGTCCCCCACGAGGGAGCGGCATCCTGAAGACGCACGACGGTGCCACCGAGAGCGGCTGACGTGTCTGTAGGGGTGCGCAACTCCGTGCGCCCGCTGTCGTAGTCGATGAGCACGCACGCGTTGGTGGTGAGCGCTGCCACCGTTTGCGCGTGGTTCACCGCGCACCTTCCGACGGCGGGGCGGTCCATGTGGTGCTCGGCTCGGTGTCCATAGCCTCCAGCCATTCCTCCGCGGCCAACACGGAAAGCAACGGTGGCCAAATCGTCTGCGCTCCCAAACACGCCGCGTGAATGGTGGCGCGAAGGGGCGCCGGGTCGATGATGCCCAGAGCAGCAAGGCGACCGTCCGCGAGCCGGAGCACCCGCCGAAGATTGGTCCGCAGCCCTCGGTGAAAATCCGCCGCGAATAATCCCTTTGCGGCGCGCCGACGATGCGTGTCGGGGAGCACATCAGCGAACGCGTCCTGAAGAACAGGCTTGTAGCGGTGAGCCGACCACCGCTCCCGGGCGGACACCGACACCACCGCGTCGAGAACGGCCGCGTCGAAGTACGGGTTGTGAAGTTCTATGCCCAGTGAGTCGGAAAGTTGGACATCCGCGTGGGCGGCGCGGGCGACGCTCCTGAGTGATGCCACCAAAAGCGCGTCAGCATCTCCACCGACGACCGGGCATGACGGAACAGGCACACGGAGCCAGGCCGGACGGGGACGCTCCGGGCGGCCGAGTTGGCGCACATCGCCTCTGAGCGCTGCGGAGATCAATGGGCGGGGACTTTGTTTGCGCAGCCGGGCCCAGTCCATCGCGTCGCTGATCATGCGTAGCAAGTGGCCTCTCCGGGCCAGGTCCACCAGATGTGCGGGAGGAGGGAGGAAGAGGTTGTCGCCGCCGTCGCCGGTCAGGTGACGGGCCGATCCCACGGCGGCCACCCTGCGCAACTGCGCTGAGAACATGGCCCATACGGCTGTCGATGGCGCGGGCTCGTCAGTGGCGGGTAGTCGCATCTCCGCTTCGGTGAACGGCAGATGGCGCGCTCCCAGCGAGAAGAACAGACGGTCCAGCCCAGGCGCGTCCAAGAGGCGGGCATAGCGGAGATCGCCTCCGTCCGTGTCCCCTGCCGGATGAGCCGTCACGCCCGTGATGTGGCCGTGCCGCGTGGCCAGTAGCGCCAGAGTCGTGGAGTCCATCCCGGCCAGGTCGGTCGTGACCGTCACCCCTTCGACGCGCACCCGGACCCCCTCGGCGAGAGCCCGTCGAAGCGCCTCAAAGGCACCCTCACGATGGCGTCTGTCAACGGACCAGCTCACCGACAGCGACGCCTCACCGTCCGGGCGGAGCGTCAGCAGGTGACCTGCGGGAACCGGTTCCACTCCCACCCAGGCGCTACGACCGGGTACCGGGGTGTGCCGGTCCCGCAAGAAGGCGGCAAGCCAGCCGGTATCCACCCTCCGGCCGGTCAGTGTTGAGAGCGCCAGTGAGCTGGAGCCCCAGACCGGACCACCTGGCGCCTTGACCGTATAGACCGGGCACGCGCCGGCGGCGTCGGTCAGAATCTCCAAGGCCCCGGCGACGGTAGCGCGTACCACCGTGTGAGAGCCCGCCCACGAACGCGCGAGAGGTGCGATGTCACGGCTCGCCAAGGCACGTTCAAGGTCATGGCCGGATGCCGAGCACGTACCGATGACGGCGAGCCTGGCGCCGCTTCCTTCGAGTGTTCGCACCTGCTCCTGCGCCCAGTTGCCTGCCACCCAGAGCAGGGGGTCGGTCCAGATCAGACGCGCACCGACCGGCACGGTCGGAGCGCCGCCGGGGGTGCCCCCGCCGAACCATCGCATCATGTGCTTCCTCCACCCAGGCCATCCATCGGCTGTCCCTGCGGAAGCCGAGACGGGGGCCCTCAGGGCGAGGGCCGCCGTCGGAACCGTGTTTCAGTCGTACGGGGTCTGCTTCGACTCCGTGCTGTCCTGGTCGCTACCGCGCGTCAGCGTGGCGGCGTCGCCCAAGTCGATCACCAAGGGCGGAGCGACCGGATCGGTGTGCTCCGTCCCGCCCTCGGCGGCACGCTGCGTTGCCATGTGCCTCCCTCCTTCCTGTCGCCGTTGCGACGGACACGTCGGCATCTGGGTGTCCGAGGAACACGGTTCAGGTATGTCCCTCGTGGTCCCAGGACCAAGGGTTCCGTTCGGGCGAGCCGGGTGTTAACCCACCGTGGTTGAACCATCGCGGGTCCTACACTGGCCAGGGACCCGACCTCCCGGAGTCAGCATGGAACCCCTGACCGCACTCCCCGGGCACGTCCTGGAACGGACCGACGTCCAGAAGGCTCTGCTCGACCATGACTTCGGGGTTTTCTTCGCCCTGGTGCGCAAGTGGGCCGGGATCAGCCTGAACCGGCTCGGCGAGGCGTGCGACATCAAGTCGTCGCGCATGAGCCACCTCGTACGCGGCGAAGCATCCATCACCACGATCGCCAAAGTCGAACAGATCGCAGACGCCCTCCGCATCCCCGGCCACCTGCTCAGACTGGCCCCCCGCCCCTGGGAAACGCCGAGCCGACCGCCCGAAGTCCTGTCGGCCGAGCAGCGCGGGGACTCCTGGGCCGTCGCCATCCGGGAGATGTCCAGGCGGCTGATCGCCCTCGACAACGAGCTGGGCGGGCCGCCCGTGGCCGAGTTGGCGGTGCGTGCGTTCCGGAGCGTCCACCGGCGGCTGGGGGACGGCGACTTCGAGCCGCGCCATGAGTCGGACATCCGCGCGGCGGCGGCGGAGCTGGCCGAGGTGGCGGGATGGACGCTCTTCGACGCCGAACGCTTCCCCGAGGCACGGAGGTTCCTCCAAGAGGCTCTGTTCCTCGCGCGACTGTCCGGGGACAGGGCCATCGAGTTGCTCATCCTGCAGAACATGGCCATGCTCTCCGGCTGGCTGGGCCGCCCCAGGGACGAACTGGCCGTGGCCCGCGCCGTCCTGGGAGAGGCGAAGCTCTCCCCGCGCGCCGAGGCCGTCTTCCTCGTACGGGCCGGGAACGGACTGATGGCATCGGGTGAGATGTCGGAGGGGAGGAATGCGTTCCGCCGTGCGCACGCGCTCCTCGGGGAAGGTGAGCGGCACGGTGATCCGGCATGGGTCTGGTGGATCACCCCGGCGGAGATCGACGGTCACCACGGACGGCAGCTCCAGCGGGCCGGCGAGTGGCGGGAGGCGATCCCGCGGCTCGAAGCCTCCCTGCTCGGACAGAACGGTGTACGCGTGGGATATCAGGGCATCTATGCGGCGCGCCTGCTGGACTCCTACGTGCGGGCCCGTTCCTGGCGCGACGCCGGGGAGCTGGCCGAGTCCATCCTGCCGACCGTGCCGGAGACGGCCTCGGCCCGGGTGCGGACCCTGCTGGAGCACACCGCGCACCACGGCGAGACAATGCCCGGCGCGCCGACCGGCCTGCGGGACGCACTCGGTCAGATCCGTGCCGCGCTGCGCGCGGATCCCCTTGCCCTGTGACGCCCACGGCCCACTGGGCTGGGCCGGGTGTCCCGCTATGGGTGGGATCGCGGCCGGGCGGTGGTCGGGGTGTGTCTCCGGGCCGATGCCGAGGTGCCGGCATGCCCGGGGCGACCGGGGCGTCCGGCATGCTGGGGCGCAGCCGCGCCGGGTTCGCGGGCCCTGACGGTAGGGGCCAGGAGGCTGGGAACCGGGAGTCGAGGGAGGGACCTTGTCATGAGACTGTTCGCGGCTCTGCTGCCGCCGGAGGGCATAGCCGCCGAGGTGGCCGTCGCCGCGCGGTGGGCGCGGGATGTGCCGGGGGCGGAGGCGCTGCGCTGGGACCGGCCGCGGGGGTGGCACGTCACGCTCGCGTTCTACGGCGAGACGGACGACGGGCTGCTGCCGGAGCTGCGCGACCGGCTCGCCGCCGTGGCGCGCGCCCACGCGCCGTTCACGCTGCGGCTGGCGGGCGGCGGCTCGTTCGGCGACCGGGCGCTGTGGGCCGGGGTCGCGGGCGACACCGGGGCCCTGGCCGCGCTGGCCGCCGCGACGGACGCGGCGGGCCGCGCCGTCGGCGCGCCCGGCGGGCGGCGCCACGAGAGCTACCGCCCGCACCTGACCCTGGCCTCCGGCGGCGAGGCGGCCGGTTTCCCGCTGGCGCCCTGCGTCGCGGCGCTGGCGCCGTTCGGGAGCGGCCCGTGGCCCGTCGACCGGATCGTGCTGCTGAGCAGTGACGAACGCCACCGCTACACGCCCCAGGGCGAGTGGCCGCTCACGCCGGGCGTACCGTAGGCCGGGTGAACGCGAAGACCCGGACGCGGATCGTGAGTGCCGCCCTCGTCGTGCTGCTCGCCGTCGTGGCCCTGGCGGCGGCGTTCGGCTGAGCGGCGGCTGCCGGTGGGCCGCCGCCGGGGCCACGGGTGGTTCACCAGGCGAACGCCTCCGGGGACGCGCCGGGTCCGGGGAAGATCTCGTCCAGTGCCTTCAGCAGGTCCTCGCTCAGCTCCAGTTCCACCGCCCGTACCGCCGAGTCGAGCTGCTCGCGCACGCGCGGCCCGACGATCGGGCCGGTGACGCCGGGCCGGGTCAGCAGCCATGCCAGGGCGACCTCGCCCGGCGCCAGGCCGTTCTTCTCCAGCAGGTCCTCGTACGCCTGCACCTGCTCGCGCAGCGTGCTGTTGGCGAGCGCGTCGGCCGACCGGCCGCTGCCGGAGCGGGTGCCGCCGCCCTCCCGCTCCTTGCGGATCGCGCCGCCCAGCAGCCCGCCGTGCAGCGGCGACCACGGGATGACGCCCAGGCCGTACCCCTCGGCCGCGGGTATGACCTCCATCTCGGCGCGGCGCTCGGCCAGGTTGTACAGGCACTGCTCGCTGACCAGGCCCAGCGCGTTGCGGCGGGCCGCCGCCTCGTTGGCGCGGGCGATGTGCCAGCCGGCGAAGTTGCTGGACCCGGCGTAGAGGATCTTGCCCTGCGTCACCAGGACGTCGATGGCCTGCCAGATCTCCTCCCACGGGGTGCGGCGGTCCACGTGGTGGAACTGGTACAGGTCGATGTGGTCGGTCCCCAGCCGCTTGAGGCTGGCGTCCACGGCGCGCCGGATGTTGAGGGCCGACAGCCGGTCGAAGTTCGGCCAGCGCTCGCCCTCGGCGCCCATGTCGGCGTACACCTTGGTGGCGAGCACCACCTTGTCGCGCCGCCCGCCGCCCCGGGCGAACCAGGACCCGATGATCTCCTCGGTGCGGCCCTTGTTCGGGCCCCAGCCGTAGACGTTGGCGGTGTCGAAGAAGTTGACCCCCTCCTCCAGCGCGGCGTCCATGATCGCGTGGCTGGCCGCCTCGTCGGTGAACGGTCCGAAGTTCATGGTCCCCAGGACCAGGCGGCTGACCTTGAGGCCCGTGCGTCCGAGCTGTGTGTACTTCATGGGCCCTAGCCAACGCCTTGGAGGGCACTCCAGGCAAGGAGTGTCCGCACCGCCGACGGGCCGCCCCGCGCGGGGTGGCAGGCTTGAGGCCATGCCCACTTGGACCACGCCGCGCCGCGCCGCGGGCGCCACCGCGGTCGCCACGGCCGTCGCGGCCGTCTCGGCCGCCGCGCTGCTGCTCGCGGGCGGGCCGCCGGCCGCCGCCGACGAGCCCGCCGCCTTCACGATCACCGACCCGCGCATCGTCGAGTCCAGCGGGCTCCAGGCCAGCGAGCGCCACCCCGGCGTCTACTGGACGCACAACGACAGCGACGACGACGCCGCGCTCTACGCCGTGGACAGCGCCACCGGCGAAACCGTGGCCACCGTCACCCTGGGCGGCGTCACCGCCCGCGACATCGAGGCCGTCTCCCTCGGGCCGGACGGCGACCTCTACGTGGGCGACATCGGGGACAACTTCGACGGCGGCTGGTCCGAGGTCTGGATCTACCGCCTCCCGGAGCCCGAGCACCTGGCCGACGCCACCGTGACGCCCACCGTCTACACCGTCCAGTACGAGGACGGGCCGCGCGACGCCGAGGCGCTGATGGTGCACCCGGTCACCGGCCGGGTCTACATAGCCAGCAAGAAGCAGGACGGCACGGGCGCGCTCTACGCGAGCCCCGAGGAGCTGACCGCGAGCGGGATCAACGTCTTCGCGCGCGTCGCGGACACCGAGGTGTGGGTCACGGACGGCGCGTTCTCGCCGGACGGCACCCGGCTGCTGCTGCGCGGCTACTTCACGGCCCGGATGTACGCGTGGCGCGACGGCGAGCCGGTCGAGATGGCGCAACGGGTGATCCCGCCGAGCCAGATGCAGGGGGAGTCCGTCACGTTCACCCGGGACGGCCGGACGCTGATGTTCGGCTCGGAGGGCGACGGCAGCGAGGTCGAGCCGGTGGAACTCCGCGGCGACCTGCTCCCGGAGAGCGCGGCCGAGCCGGAGGAGGAGGATCCCACACCGGGCGACAGTCCCGAGCCCGGCGCCGGGCCGGACGACAGCGGTGACAGCAGCGGGGATGGCGGGGACGACGGCGGTCTCTCCTCCCCCGTGGCGATCGCCCTGGTCCTCGGCGCAGTGGTCGTCTTCGGCCTCAGCCGCCACCTGAAGAAGCCCTGATCACCCGCCCGTCACGCCACGCCACGCCGGGCCTCGGCCGACACCGAGAACGACGGACGCGGCCGGAACCCCGCGTGGGTGCGGGGACTGTCCGGAGCCCCCCGCGTGTGCGGGGATCGTGCGTCGAAGACCGCGCGCGCCTGATTGCGGTCGGGGCCACCCCCGCACGCGGGGACTGTCCGGAGCCCCCCGCGGGTGCGGGGGGCGGGGTGCGCCGCCCGGGCGCCGCCCCCTACAGGCGCTCGATCACGTAGTCCACGCAGCGCGTCAGCGCCTCGACGTCCGCCGGGTCGACGGCCGGGAACATCGCGACCCTGAGCTGGTTGCGGCCCAGCTTCCGGTACGGCTCGGTGTCCACGATCCCGTTCGCCCGCAGCGCCTTGGCGATCGCCGCCGCGTCGACGCCGTCCGCGAAGTCGATGGTCCCGACGACCTGCGACCGCTGCGACGGCTCGGTCACGAACGGGGAGGCGTACTCCGACTTCTCCGCCCACGCGTACAGCCGCGACGACGAGTCCGCCGTGCGCTTCACCGCCCAGTCCAGGCCGCCCTGGCCGTTCATCCAGGCGAGCTGGCTCTCCAGCAGGAACAGCGTGGCCAGGGCCGGGGTGTTGTACGTCTGGTTCTTCCGCGAGTTGTCGATCGCGGTCGGCAGCGAGAAGAACTCCGGGATGTGGCGTCCGGAGGCGGCGACCCGCTCCGCCCGCTCGACGGCGGCCGGGGAGAACACCGCGACCCACAGGCCGCCGTCCGCCGCGAACGACTTCTGCGGCGCGAAGTAGTAGACGTCGGTCTCGGCGATGTCCACCGCCAGACCGCCCGCGCCCGAGGTGGCGTCCACCAGCACCAGCGAGCCCGCGTCCGCGCCCGGCACCCGCTCGATCGGGGCGGCGACCCCGGTGGAGGTCTCGTTGTGCGTCAGGCAGTACGCGTCCACGCCGCGCTGGGCGCGCGGCACCGGGTGGGTGCCGGGGTTCGCGGTGATCACCGTCGGGTCGTCCAGCCACGGCGCCTTGTCGGCGGCCTTGGCGAACTTGGAGGAGAACTCGCCGAACGACAGGTGCTGCGACTTGGCCTCGATCAGCCCGTGCGTCGCCACGTCCCAGAACGCGGTGGAACCGCCGTTGCCGAGCACCACCTCGTAGTCCTCCGGCAGCGAGAACAGCTCCCGCACACCGTCGCGGACCCGGCCGACCAGGTCCTTGACCGGGGCCTGGCGGTGGGAGGTGCCGAGCAGGGAGGTGCCGGTCGCCGCCAGGGCGCTGAGCGCCTCAGTGCGCACCTTGGACGGGCCCGATCCGAACCGGCCGTCGGCGGGCTTGATGTCAGCGGGAATCTGGATATCGGCCACGAGGCGGAGCGTAGCCCCTCCCGCGCCCCCGCCGCACATCGACCGGTGAGTAACTCCGGTCACTCCGGATATCGGGCGCGATCAGATCCGGACAGGACTGGTCGGAGTGAAGCGGACGGGCAGTGCGGACAGTCCCCGCAGGAATGGCGACGGCCGCCTGACCAGCGCGTCCGGGGGCACCGACAGGTCGATGTCGGGCAGCCGGTCGAGCAGCACCTCGATCCCGGTCCTGGCGATGATCTCCGCGATCTCCTGCGCCGGGAACGGGCAGCGGTACTCGCCGTGGCTGAAGGAGAAGTGCGCCTTGTGGCCACCGCCGAGCGGGTTTCCGCCGTAGCTCACCTGGGGGTCGCCGTGGGCGCCCTGGAGCCCCAGCAGCAGCATGTCCCCGGCCAGCACGCGCTGCCCGCCCAGGTACGTGTCACGGGCCGCCCAGCGCCCGGCCAGAATCTGCGTGGGGGTGTCCTCCCACAGCACCTGGTTCATCGCGTCGCCGACGCTGTGCCGCCCGCCGGCCAGGGACGCGGCGAACCGGTCGTCGGTGAGCATCAGCGTCAGCGTGTTCCCGATCCAGTCGGCCGTCGGCAGGTGGCCGGCGGCGATGATCGCCACGAGGTCGAGGACGTACTCCTCGTCGCTGAACCCACCGGGGTGGGTCAGCATCCGGGAGGTCACGTCGGCGCCCGGCGCGGCCCGCCGGGCGGTCACCAGCCGCCGCATCGCGGCGCTGAGGTACTGGTGGCCCGCGACGGCGTCGTCGCCGCCGGCGGCCAGCGCGTTGATGGCCCGCGCCAGCGGCGGGCACTCGGCCTCCGGCACGCCGATCATCCGGCCGAGCACGTAGATCGGCAGCAGCTTGGCGTAGCCGTCGATCAGCTCGGCCTCGCCGTGCCCGCAGAAGGCGTCGACCAGGGTGTCCGCGACCTCCTCGGCGTACCGGCCCAGCTGGGACGTGTCCACGGCCTCCAGCGCGGGCACCACCATGTCCACGTGCCGCTGGTGCTCCGTGCCGGTGGTGTAGTGGATCGACGACTGGCGCCGGTTGACCAGGGCCAGCAGCGGCCAGTCGCGCGGGACGCGCGGCCACTGGTTCCACAGGCCCGGGTCACGCGGGAAGAGCGCCGCGTCGCCGATGACGTGGTGCAGCTCGCGGTAGCCGATCACCAGCCAGGCCGGGATGTCGCCGGGCAGCGTCACGGGCACCACGGGGCCGTGCCGCTGCCGCAGTTCGCGGTACAGCGCCTCGGGGCCGGTGTGGAAACGGGCGCCGCTGAGCGGCACCGCGCCGGGCGCCGGGCCGGGTATCGGGGGCTGGGGCGTGGTGCTCACGGCGTGGTCTCCCGGGCGGCGAGCGCGTACAGGTACTGGACGAGGGTCAGGAGGACCGCCTTGCACGACCGGCGCGAGCGGGCGTCGCAGTCGACCACCGGCACGTGGTCGGGCAGGTCGAGGGCCTCGCGGACCTGCTCCAGGGTGTGCGCGGGGCCGCCGAAGTGGTTGCGGGCCACGATGAACGGGGTGCCGTGCTGCTCCAGCCGGTCGATGGCGTACCAGGAGTCGGCCAGCCGCCGGGTGTCCACCAGCACGACGGCGCCGAGGGTGCCGATGAACAGCCGCTCCCACAGGAACCAGAACCGCTCCTGGCCGGGGGCGCCGAAGAGATAGAGGACGGTCCGCTCGTTGAGGCTGATCCGGCCGAAGTCGAACGCGACGGTGGTCGAGGTCTTGTCGCGCACGGCGGAGATGTCGTCGATGCCCTCCCCGGCGCTGGTCATGATCTCCTCGGTGTTCAGCGGGCGGATGTCGCTGACCGCGCGGACGAGGGTGGTCTTGCCGACGCCGAAGCCGCCGGTGATGACGATCTTGAGGCCGTTCTCCGCGCTTCTGCCCAGGGGGGTGCGTTCGGTCCGGCGGTCAGAGGTTGCGGAGTCCAACGAGAACCTGCTCAAGGAGTCGGGGATCGGGTGGCGCCACGTCGGGGGTGGCGGCCGTGGAGGGGTGGCGGACGGTGACGCGGCCGGCCGCGAGGAGGTCGCTGAGCAGGATCTTGACGATCGTCACGGGCAGCCGCAGCTCCGCCGCGATCTCCACGACGGCGGTCGGGTTGCGGCACATGCGCAGGATCCTGGCGTGCTCGGACTGCATGCCCGCCGTCGGCTCCGTTTCGCTCACCACCAGCGTGACCAGGTCGAAGGCGTCCGAACCGACCCGGCTGCGGCCCCCGGTGAGGGTGTACAGCCGGTCGGGGTCGTCGTCCCGGCCGGGGCGGATCATGCCGGTCCGCCGCCTTCGGCGGACACCCTGGGGGGCGCGATGAGATGGCCGGAGAGCTGTTCCACCAGCTCGCTCATGTTGTGCCCGACCAGTCCGGCGTCGGCGGTCTCCTCCGCCACGATCGCCAGGTGGGCGCCGTACCCGGCCTCCACGATGAACAGCAGGCCGCCGTAGAACTCGGTCATCGACTGCCGCACGCCGCCGGTCCCGTCGCCGAACTCCATCGACGCGCCGTGCGACAGGCTCTGCATCCCGGCCGCGATCGCCGCGAGC
>NZ_JBPQTQ010000123.1:0-19785 GCF_051386415.1 Streptomyces sp. URMC 129 | reverse complement strand
GGCACCGCCCGGGGGGCGGCGGGGAGCGGGGCGGGCACCCGCGCGCGGCGGGATTTCATCCTTGCCGCACTACACCGCGCGGCGGCGCGCGGCGCGCGTTGTCGCCAAATGAGTATCCCGGCACAAAGCATGGACAACACCTGCACGCGCGCGCTGTCATATGCGGGCTTCACACTCGTTTTCCCCACGAGGAGGACCCCATGGCAGGACAGCGCCGTCGCTCCCGGCGAAGACTGGCCGGAGTCGGCGCGGCCGTCGCGGCGGCCCTCGCCATGAGCCTCTTCTCCGCCTTCCCCTCCGGCGCCGGGGAGCCCGAAGGCCGGATCGTGAACGCGGGTGCCGCCGGCGCCATCACCGGCAGTTACATCGTCACCCTCGACGAGAGCGACGTCCGGGCCGGAACGAGCGCGGGCCGCGCCCTGGCCCGGGAGTACGGCGCGGACATCACCGAGACGTACACCGAGGCCATCAACGGGTACGCCGTCGAACTGTCCGAGCGGGAGGCCCGGCGGCTCGCCGCCGACCCGGCGGTCGAATCCGTCCACCAGAACCGGATGCTGTCGATCGACGCCGCCCAGCCCAGCCCGCCGTCCTGGGGCCTGGACCGGATGGACCAGGCGGCGCTGCCCCTCAACAAGAGCTACAGCTACCCGGACTCGGCCGGAGCGGGCGTCACGGCGTACATCATCGACACCGGAGTCCGGGTCTCCCACAGCGACTTCGGGGGCCGGGCCAGGAACGGCTACGACGCCGTCGACAACGACAACGTCGCCCAGGACGGCAACGGCCACGGCACGCACGTCGCCGCCACCGTGGCGGGCACCGCGTACGGCGTGGCCAAGCGGGCGGAGATCGTCGCCGTCCGCGTGCTCGACAACGCGGGCCGCGGCACCACCGCCCAGGTCATCGCGGGCATCGACTGGGTGACGGAGAACGCCGAGAAGCCGGCCGTCGCCAATGTGAGCCTCGGCGGCGGCGTGGACAGCGCGCTGGACACGGCCGTGCGCAACTCCATAGCCTCCGGCGTCACCTACGCCGTGGCGGCGGGCAACGACAACGCCAACGCGTCCAACTCCTCCCCGGCGCGCGTCTCCGAGGCCATCACGGTCGGGTCGACGACGAACACCGACGCCCGCTCCAGCTTCTCCAACTACGGCAGCGCCGTCGACATCTTCGCGCCCGGTTCGTCCATCACCTCGGCGTGGAGCACCGGCGACACCGCGACGAAGTCACTCAGCGGAACTTCCATGGCCGCCCCCCACGTCGCCGGGGCCGTGGCGCTCTACCTGGCGGACCACCCGACCGCCACGCCCGCCTCGGTGAGCACCGCGCTGAGGAGCAACGCGCTGACGGGCCTCATCGGGGACGTCGGGGTCGGCTCGCCCAACCGCCTGCTGCACATCGGCGTCGGCGGCACCCCGCCGCCTCCCCCGCCGCCGTCCGGCCGGACGTTCGGCAGCACCACCGACCACACCATCCGCGACTTCGCCACGGCCGAGTCACCGATCGCCGTCACCGGCGTCTCCGGCACCGCCCCGGCCGCGCTGAGCGTTTCGGTCGACATCAAGCACCCGCACATCGGTGACCTGAAGGTCGAACTCATCGCGCCCGACGGCACCGCCTACCAGCTCAAGAACTTCTGGACCGGCGGCAGCGCGGACAACCTGATCCAGACCTACACGGTCAACGCGTCGAGCGAGACTGCGAACGGGACCTGGAAGCTGCGGGTCACCGACTTCGGCTTCTTCAACACCGGGAAGATCGACTCCTGGGGTCTGCGGTTCTGACCGCTCGCCGTCCCCCTCCCCCTCGGGCGACGGGCCGGCTCACGCGGCGAGGAGTATGAGCTTCGCCTCGGGGGTGGTGCGCGTCCTCCTGGCCGGCCTCGCTCGCGCGGGGCCGGCCAACTCGCTCTGGGCGCGGGCGAGGAGGTCGCCCAGGCCCAGGCCGAGGGCGCGCGCGGCGGCGGCGAGGACCTCGGAGGAGGCTTCCTTCCGGCCCCGTTCCACCTCGGAGAGATAGGGCATCGAGATGCGGGCCTCGTCGGCCACGTCCTTCAGGGTGCGCTCCTGGGCCAGACGCTCACGGCGCAGGATCTCCCCGACGAGATCCCGCCACAGCGGCTCCCGGTCCCGGGCCTCGGCCGGCGGCCGGTCGGGGGCCCCGGCGGGGCGGCGCAGCGGGATGACGGGGGCGTGGTGCGGCGCGTGGTTGCTCACCTCTTCAGCGTAGGAGCGCCGCGCCCGGCGGCCACCGGGCCGGGGTCCGCCCTCCGCGAAATAGGCGGTCCCCGGCCCGCGTCGCCGGGAAGACCATGCCGCCGGACGAGACCGTAGACTCCCTCAACTGCCGCCCTCCGGAAGGATGTCCAGGATGTCACCGCTGCCCGCCCGCAACCGGCTCGTCATACGCGGCGGTGTCGCCGCGCTGCCGCTGCTGCTCGCCGCCGCGCTGCTCGCGGGCTGCTCGGACGACAGCGACGACTGCGACGACCGGGCGGCGGGAGCGACGGGGGCGACGGCGAGCGCCGATCCGGAGGCCGTGGCGCCGGCCGCCGCGCCGGAGCGGATCAGCGGCGGTTCCGGTGGCCGGAGCGGGGGTTCCGGTGGCCGGAGCGGGAGCACGTCCTCCGCCGCCGGGAGCGTGCTCGCCGGGGGGACCAGCTCCGGCTCGTACCGCAGCGGCGGCTCCGGTGACGACTGCGACGACTGAGCCAACGCCCGGTGCCCGGCGCCGGGCGGAGATTGCCGACGCGTGAACTCTCGCCGCCCCGGAGCCGCTTGTGCCGAGACCGGGGCATGGGCCGCCCCGGCGCGGGCAATGCATGGAGACGGCTACGCGCGTCAACCCCGCCCCGTGGCCGAGATTGTCATGTGCATGATCCATCGCCGACCGGGCCGACAGAAGGGTTTTCCCACGATGAGACTCCGTTCCGTCCTCACCTCGCTCGCCCTCGCCGGGGCCGCGCTGTTCGCGGCACCCGGCGCCGGGGCGGCGACCGCCTCCGCCGCCGGGGACGTCACGCCGTACGTCACCAAGATCAGCCACGCGCAGGCGACCAGCATGTTCCGCGAGGTGGGCATCACCTGGTCCTCGTCGGGCAACTGCTCCGACCGCTACAACTCCACCTGCACCTCGTTCGAACAGCTCAACCTCGCGTCGGCGCAGGGCGCGCAGACCCTGAAGCGGGCCAGCGGCTGCGCCCTGAACATCACCGGCGGCACCGAGGTCGGGCACGCCAGCGGCACCTACAGCCACTGGAACGGCTACAAGCTCGACTACTCGCTGGGCACGTGCATCAACTCCTACGTCACGAACAACTTCACCTACATCGGGCTGCGCGGGGACGGCGCCCCGCAGTACCGGTCGGGGTCGGGCAACATCTACGCGCGCGGTCCCGGCGTAGCCTCGACAGGACGCGACAGGAAAGGGACAACCAGGAAGGAAACGCCCATGGGTGCGCGCTCGGACACGCGGTCACGCCTCGACGGACTGGTGCGCGGTGCCGCCGCGGGAGCGGCCGGGTCCGCCGCGCTCCAGCTCGTGACGTATCTCGACATGGCCGCCCGGGGCAGACCCGCCAGCCGCACGCCCGAGGAGACGGTGGAGAGGCTGTCGGAGGTGACACACGTGCCCGTGCCGGGCGCGGGCGGGACCCGCGCCCACCGCGTCACGGCGCTCGGGGCACTGGCCGGGCTCGCGGTCGGGATGGGGATCGGGGCCGCGCTGGGCGCCGCCGTCCGCACCGGGCCGGTGCGGACCGGGCTGGCCGCCGGGCTCGGGGCCATGGCGGGCAGCAACGGTCCGATGGCGGTGCTCGGCGTGACGGACCCCCGGACGTGGAGCCGCGGCGACTGGCTCGGCGACGTGGTGCCGCACGCCGCCTACGGCGCGGTGACGGCGGGCGTCCTGCACGGGCTGCGGCGCGGCCAGTCGGCCTAGTGCGGCTTTCGCCCCGGTGCGCGGCGGCGCAGGGTGGGTCCATGGGACGCATCGCGGCCGAAGCCGCCGGGGGACGAGGAACGGGAGCCCGTTGATGGAGCCGATCGATCTGCCCCCGCCCGTCGTGCGCCGCGCCGCCACCGGGGTCGACCTCCCGGCGCTGGAGCGGGCGCTGCGCGAACGCGTCGAGGGCGAGGTGCGGTTCGACGCCGGGACGCGGGCCGCCTACTCCACGGACGCCTCCAACTACCGTCAGGTGCCGCTCGGCGTGGTGCTGCCGCGCACGCCGGAGGACGCCGAGGTGGCGGTCGCGGTCTGCCGCGACCACGGCGCGCCGCTGCTGTCGCGCGGCGGCGGCACCAGCCTGGCGGGGCAGACGTGCAACGAGGCGGTGGTGCTGGACTGGAGCAAGTTCTGCCACCGGCTGGTGTCCGTCGATCCCGGGCGGCGGCTGTGCGTCGTGGAGCCGGGCATCGTGCTCGACGACCTCAACCGCCGGCTCGCCCCGCACGGCCTGCACTTCGGCCCCCAGCCCGCCACCCATCCCAACTGCACGCTCGGCGGCATGATCGGCAACAACTCCTGCGGCTCCACGGCCCAGCGGTACGGCAAGGTCGTGGACAACGTCCGCCGCCTGGAGGTGCTGACCTACGACGGGCTGCGGATGTGGGTCGGGGAGACGCCGGACGAGGAGCTGGCCCGGCTCACCGCGGGCGAGGGCCGCCGGGCCGCGATCTACCGGCATCTCGTCACGCTCCGCGACCGTTACGGCGATCTGGTGCGCGAACGCTACCCGCGCATCCCGCGCCGGGTCTCGGGGTACAACCTCGACTCGCTGCTGCCCGAGCACGGCTTCGACGTGGCCGGGCTGCTCGTCGGCTCCGAGTCCACCCTGGTCACCGTGTTGCGCGCCGAGCTCGAACTCGCGCCCGCGCCGCGGCACATCGCGCTCGTCGTCCTCGGCTACCCCGACATCGCCACCGCCGCCGACCACGTGCCCGCCGTGCTGCGGCACGACCCGTACGCGCTGGAGGGGATCGACGAGCGGATGGTGGAGGCCCAGCGCCGCAAGCACCTCAACCCCGAGGCGGTGCGGGAGCTGCCCGAGGGCGGCGCCTGGCTGATGGTCCAGTTCGCCGGGGACACCCACGAGGAGGTCGCCGCCGCGGCCCGCGCGCTCATCGACGCCACGCCCGAGGACGTCGGCCACTCCTGGTACGACGACCCGCGCCGCCAGAACGAGATGTGGCTGGTGCGCGAGTCGGCCCTCGCGTCCACCGCGCACGTGCCCGGCGAGCCCGACACGTGGGAGGGCTGGGAGGACGTCGCCGTGGAGCCGGCGAAGCTGGGCGCCTATCTGCGCGATCTCCAGGCCCTGTACCGGGAGTTCGACTACGACCGCCCGTCGGTCTACGGGCACTTCGGGCAGGGCTGCGTGCACACCCGCATCCCGTTCGACCTGGAGTCGGCCGACGGCGTCGCCGACATGCGGGAGTTCGTGGAACGGGCCGCCGATCTCGCGCTCTCCTACGGCGGTTCGCTGTCGGGCGAGCACGGCGACGGGCAGTCGAGGGCCGAACTGCTGGACAAGATGTACGGGCCGGAGCTGATCGAGGCGTTCGGCCGCCTGAAGGCGGTGTTCGACCCGGCCGACCGCATGAACCCCGGGAAGCTCGTCGCCCCCTTCCGGCTGGACGAGAAGCTGCGGCTGGGCGCCGGTTACGACCCGTGGGAGCCGGAGACGGCCTTCGCCTTCCCGCACGACGACGGCAGGTTGAGCCGGGCGGCGGCCCGTTGCGTCGGCGTCGGCAAGTGCCGGTCGCTGGAGGGTGGGGTGATGTGCCCCAGCTACCGGGCGACGCGGGAGGAGGAGCATTCCACCCGGGGCCGGGCCCGGCTGTTGTTCGAAATGGTCCGCAACGACTCGCCGGTGGACGACGGCTGGCGTTCGGCCGAGGTCCGCGACGCCCTCGATCTGTGCCTGGCGTGCAAGGGCTGCAAGACGGACTGCCCGGTCAATGTCGACATGGCCACGTACAAGGCCGAGTTCCTCCACCACCACTACGCCGGGCGGCTGCGCCCGCGCGCGCACTACGCGATGGGCTGGCTGCCGGTCACGCTGCGGCTGGCCGCGCGGGCGCCGCGCGCGGTCAACGCGCTGGCCGGGGTACCGGCGCTGGCCCGCGCCGCCAAGGCGGCGGCCGGGGTGGCGCCGCAGCGGGAGCTGCCGGTGCTCGCGGAGCAGCGGTTCACCGCCTGGTGGCGGGCGCGCGGCGGGCCGCGCGGCTCCGGCGAGCGCGGCGAGGTCGTGGTCTGGCCGGACACGTTCACCGACCACTTCCATCCGGCGGTCGGCAGGGCTGCCGTGGAGGTGCTGGAGGCGGCCGGGTTCCGGGTCACGGTGCCGGAACGGGCGGTGTGCTGCGGCCTGACGTGGATCTCGACGGGTCAACTCGGCGTCGCCAAGCGGGTGTTGCGGCACACGCTGGAGGTGCTGCGGGAGGATCTGCGGCGCGGCACGCCGGTCGTCGGGCTGGAGCCGAGCTGCACGGCGGTCTTCCGCGCCGACGCCGCCGAGCTGTGGCCGGACGACCCCGACGTGCGGCGGCTGCGCGACCAGACCCGCACCCTGGCCGAACTGCTGGCCGAGCGCGCCCCCGACTGGCGGCCACCGGCCGTGGACGCGCGGGCGGTGGTCCAGCGGCACTGCCACCAGTACGCCGTGATGGGCTTCGCCGCCGACCGCGCGCTGCTGGAGCGCGCCGGGGTGAAGGCCGAGGTGCTGGACGCGGGTTGCTGTGGCCTGGCGGGCAACTTCGGCTTCGAGAAGGGGCATTACGAGGTGTCGATGGCCTGCGCCGAGGCCGGGCTGCTGCCCGCCGTCCGCGCGGCCGGTGACGACACGCTGGTGCTGGCGGACGGCTTCAGCTGCCGCACCCAGGTCGAGCAGGCGGGCACCGGGCGCACGCCGCTGCACCTGGCCGAGGTGCTGGCCGCCGCGCTGCGCGGCCGGGACGCCCGTGAGGCCGCCGACCGCCCGCACGCCGTGCCCCTCGGGCACCGGGCGCTGGTCGCGCCGGCGCTGGTGGCGGGCGCGGCGGCCCTGCTGTTCGAGGCGGTCAGGCGACGGCGCTGAACGCCGCCGAGCGGCGCGCCCGGCCGGAGCCGGAACCGCCCCGGACCGGTCTGGGGGGGTGGGCGACCGGCCCGGGACGGCGTGCGGGGGCGGGGGTCAGGCGCCGACGCTCTGCGGGAACGAGAAGGCGTTGTCCGGGTCGTACCTGCGCTTGACCGCGACCAGGCCGGTGTAGTTCTCCGCGTAGTACGAGCGCCGCCAGTCCGGCAGCGCCGGGTCGATGAAGTTCTGGTACGTCTCCCCGTTGGAGTACGGGTCGCCCGTCGCGAAGCCCCGGTCCACCCACGCGTGGGCGACCGTGCGCGCCTCGTCGGTGACGGTGCCGGAGCGGATGGTGGACAGGAAGTTCAGCGTGAACAGGCTGTCCCGGTGCACGTACGCCGTGGCGGTGCGGCTGAGGTCACCGACGGCGCCGCCGGTGGGCAGCACCTGGAGCTGGTGGGTCTGCCCGGCCAGCCGGTCGGCGTCGAAGACGGCCAGGATCCGCTCCCAGGCGCCGCGGTCGGGGGCCTGCCCGAAGAAGCGGCTGCGCTCCAGGCCGAAGAGCGGGCGCGGGAGCTGGCCCTCGGGCGTGGCGCCCACGCGGTGGCACTGGGAAACGGTGCGGGTGGCGCAGCCGTAGACGCCCATCATCAGGTTCACGTAGGGCACGACGTTCGCGGACTGGGACGCGGCGGGGCCGGTCAGCGTCAGCAGGCGGGCCACCTCGGACTCCAGTTCGGCGCTGGTGCCGGTGGAGACGAGCTGGATCACCGGGACCGGCACACCGCCGGGCGCCGCGTCGGGGAGGGTGACGACCGCCGCGCCGCCGATGGTGCGCGGGGCACCGGCGAGCCACTGGGCGTAGCCGTGGACCATGTCGACCGCGCGGTCCCACGGGAAGGACAGGCTCGTGGTGGCGACCGTGGTGAGCTGGTCGGGGGTCACGGTGTAGGAGGTGACGACGCCGAAGTTGCCGCCACCGCCGCCGCGCAGCGCCCAGAACAGGTCGGGGTGCTCCTGCCGGGAGGCGGTGACGACCCGGCCGCTGGCCAGGACGACCTGGGCCGCGGTGACGTTGTCGCAGGCCATGCCGAACGACGGGGTGAGGAAGCCGATGCCGCCGCCGGTGATGAAGCCGCCGGCCGCGACCGTGGGGCAGGCGCCGCCGACGACCGCGAGGCCGCTGGGGGCCAGCGCGTTGAGGACGTCGACGTTCTGCGCGCCGGCGCCGACCCGCACGGTGCCGCTGCCCAGCGTGATGCCGTTGAGCCGCGAGACGTCGATGACGAGGCCCTGGGAGGTGGAGTAGCCGCCGCCGCTGTGGCCGCCGCTGCGGGCGGCGAACGGCAGGCAGTGGTCCTGGGCGAACTTCAGGGAGACCGAGACGTCGCTCGCGGTCTCGCAGAAGACGACGCCCTGGGGGTTGACCTTGTCGTACTCGACGGTGTCGAGCTGCTTCGCCGTGGCGTAGGACGCGTCGGAGGGGAGGATCAGGTCTCCCGTGAGGTGCCGGCGGAGCTGGTCCCAGGGTATGGAGGAGGCGGTGGACCGGCGCCGTCCCCCGGCGGCCACCGGGGCGGCGTGCAGCACCGAGTACGCCGTGGCCGCGGACCCGGCGCCCAGAAGAGTTCTTCGTCTGATCATGCCGAGCACCCTGCCGCAGCGCGGACCGGAATTCGTTAGCAGTGAGTCGCCAGTCTCTTTGCTGAGTGTCCTCACCGTGTCCACACGACGCGCACGCGGCACGAGTCCCCGGTGAAGGTGAACGGGGACCCCGCCGAAAGTGAGCCAAAAGGGGGAAATAACCTAGCGTACAGACAGCGTTTACCATGTGGTCATCTACGCGTATCCTGGCGCGCCGGTCCTCTGTCTACCGTCGCGTTTGTCCTGTTCACAGCCCCTGGAAACCCGGTGCCCAAGCTCTCTGTCATCGTCGCCTGCCACAACGTGCAGGACTTCGTTCCCAACACGCTGCGCAGCCTCGCCCGGAACGCCGGGCCGGAGACCGAGTTCATCCTCGTCGATGACCGCTCCACCGACGCCACAGGGGAGATCCTCGGGCGGGCCGAGGGCGAGCTGCCCAGAGCCCGGGTCATCAGACACGACCAGAACATGGGCATCTCGCACGCGCGGAACACCGGCATCGAGGCCGCCAAGGGCGACTACCTGACCTTCCTCGACGGCGACGACTGGTACGCGCCGGGCTATCTGGACCAGCTGGTCGCCGCGATCGAGGACCTGGGCTGCGACTTCGTCCGCACCGACCACGTGCAGTCGCACGGCAAGCGCCGCACCATCGCCCGCGCGCCCGCCCCCCGCCGGGGCGAGGTGATCAACCCGCGCGACGCGATCGCGCCCGCCGACCGCAAGACGATGGTCGACTACCCCTTCGTCTGGGCCGGGATCTACCGCCGGGGCCTGTTCGAGGACGGGATGCGCTTCGAGACGCACCTGCGGACCGCCGAGGACCGGGTCTTCTCCTGGCAGCTCCACCTGCGGGCGAAGACGTTCGCCTCCGTGGGGCTGCTCGGCGTGTTCTACCGGCGGGGCGTGACGACCTCCCTGACGCAGATACGCGACGACCGCCAGCTCGACTTCCTTCCCGCCCACGACCTGATCCTGCGGGAGGTCACGGCCGACCCGGAGGCGGACCGTTTCCTCCCCAAGATCATCAGGACCTACTGCGCGATGATCGCCTTCCACGCCGCCAACGCGGGCCGCTACGAGCCGGAGGCCGCGCGGCGGCTGAAGCAGGAGTCGGCGGCGGCGATGCGCCGCTTCCCTCCGCAGCTCCTGGAGCGGACACTGGTGGCCATGGGGGAAGACCGGGAGCGTGTCCTGCGGCGGCTGCTCGGGCGGCTCCGGAAGGCGGTGGCCTGAGCCATGACCGATGCCAACCGCACCACCCAGATCTTCGAGGCGTCCACGCTGTACGGCGCGGCGACGCTCGCCGCCGCGCTGGACGCCGGCCAGTTCGGGCCGCGCGGCGCGGCGCGCCGGGTGCTGCTCGTCAGCAACAACGCGACGATCCCGGAGACGGCCGCCGAGCTGAGCGAGATGGCCGGGTGGCGCGGCATCGCCGCCCGCTTCGACACGGTCATCGACTGGAACGAGACGATCAGCCCGCACCACCCCAGCGACTGGGGCCCCGCCGACCGCGACGCGCCGGTCTGGGAGCGGATGCTGCGCCGCTTCTGGGGGCTCGGGGACGGCCGCGTCGAGCTGATCGTGGAGTCCGTGCACGCCAAACCGGCCGCCGCGCTGGCCACGATCTTCGCCGACGCCGACGTGCACGTGTACGCGGACGGGCTGATGAGCTACGGCCCGACGCGGGACCGGCTGCCGGCCGACACCGCGATCCGCGTGCAGCGGCTGCTCCACCTCGACCTGGTGCCGGGGCTGCGCCCGCTGCTGCTGGCCGAGCACGACGTGCCGTCCGAGGTCGTGCCCGACGACGCGTTCCGGGCGGTGCTGGACGAGATCAGCGCCGAGAGCCGGGACGGCGCGGGGGCCGGGGACGACGAGGAGGTGCCCGCGCAGGTCGCCGTGATCCTCGGCCAGTACCTGGCGGCGCTGGAGATCCTCACGCCGCGCGAGGAGGAGGCGCTGCACGAGCGGATGCTGCGCGGGGCCGCCGCGGCCGGGTTCCGCGCGGTGGTGTTCAAGCCGCATCCGACCGCGCCCGCGCACTACTCGAAGGTGCTGGAGAAGGCGGCGGCGGACCTCGGCGTGCGGCTGACCGTGCTGGACACGCCGATGCTGGCCGAGACGGTCTTCGAGCGGTACCGGCCGGGCCTGGTCGTGGGCTGCTTCTCCACCGCGATGTTCACCGCGTCCGCGTACTACGGCGTGCCCATCGCGCGGGTCGGGACCGGGCCGCTGCTGGAGCGGATCACGCCGTACCAGAACAGCAACCGCGTCCCGCTGACCATCGTCGACGCCCTGGTGCCCGATCTGGAGCGCGCCAAGGCCGGCGAGGTCGTCACCGCGCGGGCGGACGCGGCGCGGAGCGTCGGGCCGCTGGTGCGGACCGTCGGGTACTGCATGCAGGGCAAGCTCAACCCGGGACTGCGCCCCGAGGCCGAGGCATGGCTGGACGCGCACCTGAACGAGGAGACCTGGCGGTACTTCAAGCGGGCCCGGCTGACCGCGCTGGCGCTGCCGGGCGGCTTCGCCTCCGGCCTCGCGCGGCAGCTCCCCGGCTCGGGCACGGCGCTGCGGATCGCGCGCCGGGTGCGGAAGGCGACGCTCCGCGACGGCAAGGACGGCAAGGCCAAGCGCTGAGCCGCCGCCCCGGCGCGGGCCGGAAGCACGGGCCGGGCGCACGGGAACAAGAAGGAACGCGAGGGGGGGGACGGGCCCGGTGCCCGTCGCCCCCCTCGCGTCGTACCGGGGTCGGCCGCCGGCGTCAGCCGAGGAAGCGGCGCAGGCCGAGGCGGCCCCACAGCAGGCTGGCGCCGTAGGACAGCACGCAGGTCACGGTCACCGTGCCGAGCAGCAGCAGGCTGCCGTCCACCGGGCCGACGTCCTCGCTGACGACCCGCTTCACGAGTTCCTCGACGAAGAAGACGTGCACCATGTAGGCGCCCATCGCCGCCGCGGCCAGCTTGCTCAGGGCCGGGCGCCAGCGCTCCGGGACGTGCCAGCGGCTGACGAGCATCAGCAGGGCGCCGGTCATGACGGCGACGAACGGGTGCGCGTTGGCGATCGGGTAGTGGATCGCGGTGTCGTACCAGATCACGCCGACGCAGCTCAGCAGGTACAGCGGCCACATCAGCCGGCGCCAGCGCGGCGGCAGCCCGCCGGGCAGGGAGAACAGCAGCGCGCCGGCCGCCGCGTAGACCACCGAGTAGGTGCCGAAGCTCCAGGTGACGGGCGGCGGGCTCCAGCCGGTGACCTCACCGATGGTGGGCAGGGCCTGCGGCAGGCCCGCGACGACGAGCAGGGCGATGCCCAGGCTCCAGGGGCGCTGCCCGACCCGGATCAGCGCGATGAAGGCCAGCGCCATGATGATCGGGATGTACGCGTACAGGAACCACAGGTGGTACGCGGGCTGCACCGTGCCGAAGACGGCGTCGACGGCGAGGTCGGTCATCGGCTTGTCGTTGAGGTCGCGCAGCCACCACCACACCAGGTAGGCACCGGTCCAGACGAACAGCGGCACCCCGTTGCGCCGGATCCGCTGCCACATCTTGGCGCTGTTCTGCGGCGGGGCGCCCATCAGCACGGCCCAGCCCGCCATGGCGAAGAACATCGGCACCGCGAACTGGTTGAGCCCGTCCGCGATGTGACCGATCCAGTAGGCCGAGGGCCCGTTGGCCTCCTCGCGGTCCACGGCCGTGATGAACGTGGCGGCGACATGGCCCAGGATGACGGCGCAGGAGGCTATGAGCCGCATCACGTCGATGTCGTACCGGTGCTCGTTCTCCGGGGTGGACCGCGGCGCGGGGATGGGGGCGGGAACGCCCTCCTCCACCTGCGGCGTCGTCGCGGCGGGCGCGGGTGCGGGTTCGGTCTTGGGGAGCATGGTTCCGATCGCTGGTTCGGTGGTGTGTGCCGTCCGTTGCGGCGGCGCGCTGATGCCGGACCTGGCTCCGGAATCCGTTGCCCGTGCACTACTAGCCGCCCGGCGCGAACGGCCCGTCGCCGGAAGGCGTCCACGGGGTGAACTCCGGGGGGCCCGGCGGTGCCCGGCGGGCCGGGCCAGGTGCCTTCCCGCACAGTACCGGGCAGGTGGGCGGCGCGGGAGGGCTGCCGACGCCGGGCCCGGCCGTGGGGCCGGCCGCGCTGCGGTCCCGGGCCCGCCGGGCGACCATGGACAGATGCTGCTGGCGGATGTCGCGCGGACCTCGCGGGAGGTCGCGGGCACGGCCTCGCGGACCGGGAAGGTCGCCGCGCTGGCCGCGCTCTTCCGTGCCACCGCGCCGGACGAGGCGCCGGTCGTCATCACCTATCTGGCCGGGCGGCTGCCGCAGCGCCGGCTCCGGGCCGGCCCCCGGACGCTCGGCGGCCGGCCGGTGCCCGCCGCCGCGCCCCGGCTCACCGTCCGGGAGACCGACGCGGCCCTGACGGCGGTCGCGGCGGTCTCCGGGCCGGGCGCCACGGCGGAGCGGCGGCGGCTGCTGACCGGGCTGCTGGCGGCGGCGACCGCCGAGGAGCAGGACTTCCTGATCCGGCTGATCGGCGGCGAGCTGCGGCAGGGCGCGCTGGACGCGGTCGCCGTGGACGGGCTCGCGGCGGCGGCGGGCGCGGACCCGGACGCGGTGCGGCGGGCCGTGATGCTGGGCGGCTCGCTCGGCGCGGTGGCGGCGGCGCTGCTGGCCCGCGGCCCGGCCGCGCTGGGGGAGTTCCGGCTGCGGGTGGGGCGGCCGGTGCTGCCGATGCTGGCGCGGAGCGCGCCGGACCTGGACGCGGCGCTGGACCGGGTGGGGCCGTGCGTGATCGAGGAGAAGCTCGACGGCATCCGGGTGCAGGTGCACCGGGACGGCGACGAGGTGCGGGTGTGGACCAGGACGCTGGACGAGATCACCGGGCGGCTTCCCGAAGTGCTGCGCGCGGCGCGGGAGCTGGCCGTCGACCGGGCGGTGCTCGACGGCGAGGTGATCGCGCTGGACGACGACGGGCGGCCCCGCCCGTTCCAGGAGACGTCCGGCCGGGTCGGCTCGCTGCGCGGCACGCTGCCGCTGGAGCCGGTCTTCTTCGACCTGCTCGCGGTGGACGGCCGCGACCTGCTGGGCCTGCCCACCGAAGAGCGGCACGCCGAGCTGGCCCGGATCGCGCCCGAGCCGCGCCGGGTGACGCGGCTGGTGGCCGAGGACCCGGGGAACCCCGGAGTGCGGGCGGCGGCGCGGGAGTTCGCGGACGCGGTGCTGGCGCACGGCCACGAGGGGGTGCTGGTGAAGGCGCTGGGCGCGCCGTACAGCGCGGGGCGGCGCGGGGCGTCCTGGCTGAAGGTGAAGCCGGTGCACACGCTCGACCTGGTGGTGCTGGGCGCCGAGCGCGGACACGGGCGGCGCACCGGGACACTGTCCAACCTGCACCTCGGCGCGCGCGGCGCGGACGGCTCGTTCGTGATGCTGGGCAAGACGTTCAAGGGGCTCACCGACGCGCTGCTGGCCTGGCAGACCGAGCGGCTGCGGGAGCTGGCGGTCGAGGACGACGGGTGGGTGGTGCGGGTGCGGCCGGAGCTGGTGGTGGAGGTCGCCTTCGACGGCGTGCAGCGGTCGAACCGCTACCCGGCGGGGGCCACGCTGCGCTTCGCGCGCGTCGTGCGCTACCGGGAGGACAAGACGCCCGCCGAGGCGGACTCGGTCGACCAGGTGCTGGCGCTGCTGCGGTGAACAGGGCCGGACGGTTTGGTCGAGGTTCCGTGGCCGCATTGTTATGGCAGAGGGCGCAACAAACGAGGGGGTTCGCGCATCTTCACCTATGAGGTCCTATGAGGTCCAGAAACTCCAGGGGGAACCGTGATGCGCGCCGCGCTCTTCAGAAAGTCCGTCCTCTCCGCCGCCGCGGCGCTCGTCACCGGCGCCGTGCTGCTGACCGGCTGTTCGGCCGAGGGGCAGGCCGCGTCCGACGGGCCGTCGGCCGGGGAGTCCGCCGGGGAGGAGTCGTCCCGCCCGGACGACGCCGAGGGCGGTGAGGAGGAGGACGAGACCGAGGAGCCGGCGGAGCGGGTCGTCCTCGGCTTCGGCGACGAGTCGGAGCAGGTGCGTGAACTCCAGGCGAGGCTGGAGCAGCTGGGTCACTTCGTGGCCCAGCCCACCGGGTACTACGGGGACGTGACGCTCGGCGCCGTCTCGGAGTACCAGCGCGAGGCCGGGCTCGACGTCTCCGGCACGGTCTACGAGTCGACGTGGGCGGCGCTCACGGACGCGACCGAGACCCCCGGCGAGGAGGACATGTACCCGCCCCAGCAGGTGATGGGGTACGGGGACAACTCGGAGCAGGTGCGCGAGCTGCAGGCGCGGCTGAAGCAGGTGGGCCACTTCGAGGAGAACCCCACGGGGTACTACGGGGACGTCACCACCGCGGCGGTCCGCGCGTACCAGGAGTCGGCCGGGATCGAGGCCACGGGCACGGTCTTCGAGCCGACGTGGACGGCGCTGACGGCCGAGACCGAGACGCCCACCGAGGAGGAGATGTACCCGCCGGTGGAGATCCCGGAGGTGGAGCCCGCCCAGGATCTGGACGAGCGCTGCCTGACCGGCCGGGTGCTGTGCATCTCCAAGACGTCGCGGACCCTGTCGTGGGTGGTCGACGGCGAGGTGCGGATGACGGTGGACGTGCGGTTCGGCGCCGAGGAGACCCCCACCCGCGAGGGCGAGTTCGAGGTGTACTGGAAGTCGCGGAACCACCACTCGACGCTGTACGACTCCCCGATGCCGTACGCGATGTTCTTCGACGGCGGCCAGGCCGTGCACTACTCGCAGGACTTCGCGGCCAACGGGTACAACGGCGCCTCCCACGGCTGTGTGAACGTGCGGGACGAGGCCGCCATCGCGCAGCTCTTCGACGCGGTGAACGAGGGCGACAAGGTCATCGTCTACTGGTGACGCACCCGGTGGCCGAGGCGGCCCCGGCCGGCGACCGCGCCGGCCGGGGCCGCCCGCCCCCCCCCCCCCGCCGTCGCCCGCCCGCCCGGCTCGTCAGCCGGGCGTGCGGGCGAGGCCGCGCAGCCGCTCGATCTGGAAGTCCGCGAGCTCGATGCTGCGGCGCATGTACTGGACGATGACGGCCAGTTCCTCCTCGGTGATGTCCTGGAACCGCGTCTCGAACGCCTCGCTCAGGAAGTCCCAGAGCGACTGCAGCCGCCTCCTCGCCTCCGGCACCAGGCTGACCAGCGTCCGCCGCCGGTCGCCCTCGTCGCGCTGCCGCGTCAGATACCCGGCCCGCTCCAGCCGGTCGACCAGACGGCTCGCCGCGCTGCTGGTGACGCCGGTCATCTCGGCCACCCGGCGGGTGGTGAGCGGCCCGCGCTCCATCGATATCAGGCTCAGACACTGCACGTCGGTCGGATGCAGGCCGAGATGATCGGCCACGGCCTGGTTGAACAACGCGTAGGACGCCAGATGACGCGGCCCATAGGCCCGGATCTCCGCCAATCGGTCCGCACGGGACATAGTGGTACCCCTCCCCGATCCCCCCGCCTCACGCTGTGAGACGGCCCTGCCACACATGTTCACCGCGCGGGCCATGTCTTGTCCACGCCTCCCCACCCGTCACGGCAGCGGGCAGACTGGTGGCATGTGCCGCAGCATCAAGACGCTCCGCCCGCCCGCGACGACCGACGTCACCGACGAGGACATCCGCGCCGCCGCCCTTCAGTACGTGCGCAAGGTGTCCGGGTTCCGCGCGCCCGCCGCCCACAACCGCGCGGTGTTCGACGAGGCGGTCGCGGCGGTGACGGCCGCCACGCAGCACCTGCTGGACCACCTGGAGGTGCGGGGCGCGGGTCAGACCCGGTCGAACGGCTCCGCGTAACGGAAGACCCCGCGCACCGCCGGGTCCCAGGCGGTCAGCGGGCGTACCTGGAAGTAGCGCCCCCAGGCCGGGTCGGGCGCCTCGACGCCGTACCCGGCGGCGTCCCGGAAGCCGAACCTGCCGTAGTACTCCGGACTGCCCAGCAGGGCCACGAGCGGCTCCCCCAGCGCGTCCGCCGCCCCCAGCACCGCGTGCACCAGCGCCAGCCCGACGCCGCGCCGCTGCCGCCCGGGGAGCACGCTGAGCGGCCCGAGCCCCACGGCGGGCCGCTCCCCGACGTGGCCGCGGGTGCCCACCACGTGCCCGACGACCTCGTCGTCCTCGACGGCCACCATCGACAGCGGCGGCAGCCACCCGTCGCACGCGCGCAACTCGTCCAGCAGCACCGCCTCGACCGGCACCGTCCCGTCCGCCGTGGCGAAGGCGGCGGCGGTGACGGCATGGACGGCGGCACGGTCCCCGGGGACCTCACGTCGGATGAACACCGCACCAGTCTCCGCCCCACGCGCCCCGGGAACAACCGCCGTCACCGATAACGGGATGGGGAGCAATCGCGCGTTGTGACATCCTCGTACAGCATCCGACAGCAGTGGGCACCATCCGGACCAACGGAAGATCAGAAGGCACACGTGTTCGAGGACCTCATCGGCCGGGACCACGCCGCCGGGGTGCTGCGCGCCGAGATCGCGCGGGCCACCGCCAGCCACGGCGGGCTGGTGCTGGTCGCGGGCGAGCCCGGCATCGGCAAGACCGCGCTCGTCACGGGCGCGGCCGAGGAGGCGCGGGCGCTCGGGGCCCTGGTGCTCGGCGGCTCCTGCTGGGACTCCGAGAACGCACCCGGCTACTGGCCGTGGGTGCAGGTCTTCCGTGCCCTGCGCCGCTCGGCCTCCGCCGCCGAGTGGGCGGCCGTCCGGGAGGCGACGGGCGGCGGGCTGGCGCCGCTGCTGGGGGAGAGCGGCCCGCAGGGCGACGCGGGCGGCTTCGAGCTGTACGACGCGGTGACCACCGCCCTGGTCACGGTCTCCCACCACCGCCCCGTGGTCGTGGTCCTGGACGACCTGCACTGGGCCGACACCGCCTCGCTGCGGCTGCTCCACTTCGCCGCCCAGCACACCTGGTTCGAACGGCTGCTGCTGGTCGGCACCTACCGCGACGCCGAGGTGGAGCCCGCCGACCACCCGCTGCGCCCGCTGATGATGCCGCTGGTGGCACGGGCGACCACGCTGGCGCTGGCCGGTCTCTCGGTGGACGAGGTCGGCGCGCTGATGGCCCGCACCGTGGGCCGCGCCCCGGAGCCGCACCTGGTCGCCGAGGTGCACCGGCGCACCGGCGGCAACCCGTTCTTCGTGGAGCAGACCGCCCGGCTCTGGCACAGCGGTGGCGCCGTCACCGCCATCCCGCCGGGCGTGGGCGACGCGGTGCGGCGGCGGCTCTGCCTGCTGCCGGAGCGGGTGGTGTGGCTGCTGAGCTGCGCGGCCGTGCTGGGCCGCGAGTTCCACCGGCAGGTGCTGGGCGCGGCGGCCGGGGCGCCGGCCGCCGAGGTGGACCGGCTGCTCGGGCACGCGGTGAGCGCCCGCCTGGTCGCGCAGCGCGGCGGGGGCCGGTTCGCCTTCACGCACGACCTGGTGCGCGAGACGCTCTACGACGCGCTGGACGAGGAGGAGCTGCGCCGCCGGCACGCCGCCGTGGTGCGGGCCCTGGACCACGACCCGGCGCTCGCGGACCGGGTCCCGCCCGCCGACCTGGCCCGCCACGCCCACCTGGCCGGGGACGGGCTGGACCCGGCCCGCGCCCTGGAGCTGCTGCGCGCCGCCGTGGACGACGCGATGGGACGGATGGCGTTCGAGGAGGCGATGGGCCACCACCGCCGCGCCTACGAGCTGGCCGCCGCCGTCGATCCCCGCCGCCGCGTCCTCATCGGCCTGGAGTACGCCCAGGAACTGTGGCAGGCCCGCGCCCGGGAGGAGGCCACCCGGGTCTTCCAGGAGGCCGTGGCGGAGGCCCGCGCGATCGACGACCCGGGGCTGCTGGCCCGGGTGGCGCTCTCGCTGTTCCGCGCCCAGGGCATCGGCCACCACGGCGAGCTGGCCGTGCTCAAGGCCGAGCTGCTCCACGAGGCCCACCGCCGGCTCGGCGGCCGGGCCGACCCGGCCCCCGTCCCGCCCGACGACCCGGCCGCCGTGGAACGCCTCGCCCGCGAACTCACCGTCCGGACCGCCGTGCTGGCCCGCCGCGGCCAGGACGACGACGCGCTCGCGTTCAGCCTGCTGGCCCGCCACGACGCCATCTGGGGACCCGGCACCGCCGCCGAACGCGAGACGCTCACCGACGAGATGCTCCGGCTCGCCCGCCGCAAGGGCGACAACGACCTGGAGCACTTCGCGGCCTCGCTGCGCTGGGTGGCGCTGCTCGAACAGGGCGACCCCCGTTACTCCGACCAGCTCGGCGCGTTCGTCGCCACGGTCGAACGCGTCGGGCTGCCGCGCCACCAGCTCGCCGCCCACATCGACCAGTGCATCGTCGCCGTCCTCCGGGGCCGCTTCGCGGACGCTGAGGAGCACCGGGCGCGGGTGCACGCGATGGGCTTCGACCACGAACACCCCCAGGGCTACGAGCAGTACGACCACCACCTGCGGTGGACCTGGCTGCTGGCCCAGGGCCGGTTCGCCGAACTGGACGCCCTGCACCGCTCCCTCACCCCGCGGGAGTACCCCTACCCGGAGCTGCTGGAGGGCATCACCGCGGCCCAGAAGGGCGACACCGGCACCGTGCTGCGGCTCCTGGAGGCCGCCGAGGAGGAGCGGTACCCGCCCTCCGTGGAGGCGCTGTGGCTGCGGTTCCAGGCGCAGGCCGCGGCGGCCTCCCGCGATCCGGTGCTGTGCGAGCGGGCCAGGGCCGCGCTCGCGCCGTTCTCCGACCAGTGGGCCGTGTCGCTGTTCGGCTTCGACGTCAGCGGCCCGATGGTGCTCTGGTCGGCCGTGCTCGACGCCGCCGAGGAGCGCTGGGACGCGGCCGTCACCGGCTTCACCGCCGCGGCCCGCTCCGCGGACCGGCTGCGGGCCCGCACCTGGGCGGTCGAGGCCCGCTCACTCCTCGCCCCCGCGCTGCTCGCCCGGGGCGCCCCCGGCGACGCCGACGCCGGCACCGCCCTGCTGAACGAGGTGGCCCGGGAGGCCGACGAGCTGGGCATGCGCCACATCGCCGCCCGCGTCTCCCGAGCCCAGCCCCGCCCGGCCCCGGCC
>NZ_JBPQTQ010000122.1:0-19848 GCF_051386415.1 Streptomyces sp. URMC 129 | reverse complement strand
CACGGCGACGCCCACCGCCCCGGACTCCGCCGCGCACCCCAGACAGGCCACGTGACACGCCGGGGAACGACGTGCCAGTGGGTCCGCGTGGCGGCGAGGAACCGGTCGTGCCCGGGACCACCGCGCCGGGCGTGCTCGATGGCCCACACCACGGCGACGCCCACCGCCCCGGACTCCGCCGCGCACCCCAGACAGGCCACGTGACACGCCTCGTCGTACTCGGCCCGCACGACCCACTCGGCCCCCGCGAGGACGGTCGTCACTTCTTCAGCCCTCCCAGATGCGCGTCGATCTCCTCCCCGAGCAGTGCGGCTCGCCGCCGCAGCTCCTCCAACGAGTCGGGCTGTTCCTGCGCGGGTGGCGGTTGCGGCGGATTCTCCGGGCGTTCCGAATGCCCGGACCGGACGATAAACTGCGGCATGTTGACGCTCCTAACCTAGTGTTGACCGCGCCTCGGGACGGTGGCAGCCGTCGCCGGGGCATCTTTGTTCGTGCTTCTGATCTGATTACGCGGTGTTGACCGCCAACGGACCGTGTGTGTATCACTATCGCCATCGGGGCCCTTCAGGTACACATCTGGCCTGAGCCCAAAAATCCCCAGGACACGGTGAGTTGGAGTGTGCGTTCGATGGAGCTTCGTGATGAGGACGGTCCGACACCGCGTACCATGCTGAGTCGTCAGATGCGACGGGCCAGGGAGGCCGCTGGTCTGTCGCTGCGCGCGCTTGGCGAGCAAATCCATTTCCCCTATGGCTTCTTGGGGCGTGTCGAACGAGGAGAGCAGGCCGCGACGGAATCCCTCGTCAAGGCGCTGGACCAGTACTTCAAGGCGGATGGCCTGTTCACCGACCTGCTCGACATGGCCCATGAACTAGAACTACCGGAATATACGCGGGATTACGTGGTCAGAGAGCGTGAAGCACTGCGTATTCAAGTCTTCGCCAGCAGCAACTTTCCCGCGCTGCTCCAGACGGAAAGCTATGCAAGGGCCTTCTTCAAGGCGGCCGGTCCGTGGAAGTCGGCAGAACAGATCGAAGCTCAAGTCGCGCACCGCCTGAAGCGTCAGCGCGTCCTGGACCGGCCGGATCCGCCTCTCTACTGGGCCATCGTTGATGAGGCCGCGCTAAAGCGCCCCACACCGTCTCGCGCTGTTATGCGGCGGCAGATCGAACATGTCTTGAAGCTCGGCGAGAGGCCGAAGGTGCATGTGCAAGTTGTGCCTTTCGGGGCCATGCATCCCATGCTCGGAGGCTATATGACCCTCTGTACCGTCAAGGATGGGACGACCCTCGGGATGGTCGAAAGTTTCGCCACCTCGGAACCGGCGGACTCCCCGAAGCGGATCGCGGAACTGGAACAAGGGCTGGATGTCGTGCGTTCTATGGCGCTGAGGGAGCAGGAAGCGCGAGACCTGTTCCATCACTATCTGGAGGAGTACAAGGATGAAGACGATCAGTGAAGCTTCGACGCTGACTGCCTGGCGTAAGTCGAGCTACAGCGGCGTAGAGAACGCTAACTGCCTGGAAGTGGCTGACAGGTACCCGGCCGGAGTCCCGGTGCGGGACAGCAAATGCTCTGACGGCCCGGCTCTGGTCTTCCCTGCTACCGGCTGGGCCGCGTTCGTCTCCGCCGTCAGTGACGCGACTCTTTAGCCCCACCCCCACCACGGAGCATCGCATTGCGCCCTGAGAGGTTTCAGCAGTTCGCCCTCGACGCCTACGCGCAGGCGTCCGGCATCGGTCAGGCCGAGCCGTGGAGTGACGGGACGAAGCGTCCGTTGGGGATCAAGGTCCGCTTCGCCTCGGGTGCCGAGATCTGGCACGGCATCACCGCCCAGCCGCGCGACGGCGACCGGTACGACGAGCCGGAGCAGCCCGTCGAGAAGCAGGCCCCGGATCCGCTGCCGCTGCCCGACCTCGGCGGCGGCCGGATCAGGATCACCGATGCGGAGCTGTACGTGGCGGCCGTGTTGAACAACACGGGCTCGCCCGAGATCGCGAGGTGCTACGGCTACTCGCACGGCCGTCAGCAGGCCCCCGCGATCCCCGGAGTCGGCGTGGAGTTCTGGAGCGGCGCACGGATCTTCATGCCGTTCGTCCACGCCCTGCGCTCGGGCCAGACGCCGGGGAAGGAGTACGACCTGCCGCAGGAGGTCTGACGCGGATCGATCCTGGGCGAGGCGGCTGCGTCGAGGTGTCCGACGGGTGCCCGGCCCGCCACGTCACTGGGTCGGACGATCCTCTCGACCCAGCCCACCGCCCTGGTAGGCCGTGGGAGTCGTGGCGCACAGATCTCGCGCGGCGGTGAGCGGTGCGTATGACCATGCCATCGGCCCTGCGGTCGATTTCGCGGTTCTCCGTGCGTGGACGCCGACGTCGACTACAGGTTGCCTGCGCGGCCGGGTGGCCGATACCGCAGGAGGACGTTACCCGAGCGGAACACGGTCACCGCCCGGCCGTTCAGGTGGATGTGGTTTTTCAGGCCGGCGAACAGGCTCCGACCGCGGCCCAGCAACACGGGATGCAGCTAGATCCGCAACTCATCCACCAAACTCTGCTCCACCACGGTCACCGTGAGGCCCGAACTCCCGAAGGTCGCGACGTCCTCGGCGTATTCGGCCCGGAGCCAAGCGACCTCGGCGTCCAAGCCGCTGCCGTCGGTGACGCGGATGTCCTCCCAGGGCGCGGCTCGAACAGCATCTACAAGTAGCCGAACCCCACGTGGACTGCTCATCTCCGCGACCATGGCGGTGAGCGGAAGCGTCCGCGCCGTCGCCGGGGCGGCGAGGCCCGATGAACCGCGAGGAGATCATCACCCGTCTGTCACCGTTGCAGGCGATGGCCTGGCGTGCGTGGTCTGCGGTGCCGATTTCCTGCGGGTGCGGATCACGCACGTGCCGGTCGGCCGTCGGGAGTCTGGCGGCTGACTGGTCCGGGGAACGGCTGAGCCCCTGCCCGCTGCCTTCTCAGGTAACGGGCGGGGGCTCAGCCGTACTGCCGGAATGAGCTACGCGGCGAGGACGGCGATCCGTTCGGATGCCTCCCGGACCCTTGCTTCGTTGCGGTGCGGGGCGAAGGCGCGGCTGACTTCTTGCAGGCGTTCGACGCTGCGCTGGGAGTGGATGCCTTCCTCGATGAGGTCGGCCGCCTTGTGGGTGGCGTCCAGCGCTCCGTCCAGGTCGCCGGTCTGCTGGTAGGCCAGGGCTAGCGTGCCGTACCGCACGGCGCGGTCGCGAGGGGCGGCCTGGGTGACGGAGCGTTCGAGGGCTTCCGTCGTGCGGTGGGCCTGTCCGCTCATCAGGAGGAAACGGCCTTCGGTGGAGCGGAGTTGGGATTCCCCGAACCAGGCCAGGTAGGTGGGGGCGTCGGCGGTGTCGGCGCGGTCGAGGGCGTCGAAGGCGCGGTTGAGGGCTTCGGCGGCCTTCCTGGTCTCCCCGGCCTTGCTGTAGACGGTGGTCTGGTGGGCGGCCACAGACGCTCGCATGACGGCCGGGACGCGGCTGCGCACCGTCTCGGCGGTGTCCATCAGGCTGACGGCGGCGCGCTGCTCGCGCTGGTTGGCGGCCTGGGTGGCCATGAAGCACAGTGTGTGAGCGCCGAGAGTGTCGTCCCCGGCGGTCCTGGCGGAGCGGAGAGCGGCCGTGTAGTGCTGCTGCGCGGCTGTGTGCAGGCTGGCGTCGTAGCTCATCCAGCCCAGCAGGCAGCAGACTTCGGCGGCCAGTGTGTAGAGGCGTTGCCCTGTGGCCTCGGTGTAGCGGCCGTTGTCGAGCATGCGGGTGATCAGGCGAAGGTCGGCCCGCGCGGAGTCGAGGTAGTCGCTGCCTCCGGTCTGCTGCTCCAGGGCGCGCAGCGATTCGACTCGTTCGCTCAGCCGGTCCACGGTGGCGGGCGTGACCGTGTCTCCGGTTGCGGCTGCGGCAACGGCCGGGTCGGCGGTGGCCCATTGGGCGCCGATGCCCGCGAGTGCCGCACCGCCGACGCCGAGGAATCCTCTCCGGTCCATGGATGCACCCTCCGCAAGTTGATTCAGGGATTCCAGCGTAGCCGCCGAGGTCCATGGGGCCGCGATGGATGAGTTCTCCCACGCGGGCAGCCAGTAGGGCCAGGGAACGGACGTACGGGCGGAATCGGGAACCTTCAGTATGTGGGCGATCACCTGCTGGGTGATGTCGTCCGGGGCGTGATCTCCCCGTTCCCACTTGAAGACCGTGGATCTGGTGGTTCCCAGATTGCAGCCGAGGGCGCGCCCGTGCAGGCGGATCGTCTCGGCGAACTTCGTCTTCCCCAGCCCGAGCCTGGCTCGCACGTAGGCCAGTGGGTGGTGCAGCGCTTCATCTGGCTGACCGGCCATCAGGACTCCCCGTCGTCACCCGCCCGCTCAGCGTAGCGGCTGCCAGCACCGCGCGGGGGACGGTAGGGAGGTGAAACCCCCTTGAAACCTTACGCCGTTGCGGCCCGGCGGTGGATGGTCGTTACTCCGTCCCGGAGCCCCGGGCGATCCGAGAAAGAGGGAAGCGGAGTGTGATCCATCGTGCTGGAGCGACTGCATAGATCTATGCCCCACGGTTTCCGCGTCACACCGACTGATGGGTCGGTGGCCGCAGCGCGGCAGCGGGTCATATCGGTGGTCTCCGGGTGGCAGCTTGGCCTGTCGCAGGACCGGCTGGACGATCTGCGACTGCTGATCAGTGAAGTGGTCACCAACGCCCTCACGCACACCAGCGGGGCGTGCGCGGTGTGCGTGCGGTGGACCGGTGAACGGGTCCGGGTCGAAGTCACCGACCATGACCCCGCCCTGCCGCAGCCTGCCGACGCCGGGCTGGAAGCGGAGTCGGGGAAAGGGTTGGTGCTGGTCACCGCCCTCTCCGTGGCCTGGGGAGCGACGCCCAGCGTGGCCGGAAAGACGGTGTGGTTCGAAATCGAACCCGACGAGCCGGTGACGGACGGCGGCCAGCCAGCCGAAGCCGTTAGCCCGCCTTCGACCCGGTCCTGCTTCCGCCCGTTGCTGCGCAGCGCCGCGTAAGCCCTCTGCGCTCATGGCGCGGCTTGTTCCCCAACAGATCAGCCGCTTGGCCTGCAAGCCGCCGACGCCGGGTGCTGGCCGCCCTCGGGGCAGGCCCGGCGTCGGCTTTCCGCCCGCCCCCGCTGGGGCGTTCGCCCAGTTGGTCACTCGGCTCCCCCTTGACCTCCGGCGGGGACGGGCTTGTCGGACAGACCTCTACAAAGGAGTGAGCGTCACCGTGTTCCAGCACCGTGCCTTACTGGGCCTTGGCTGTGCTGTACCGGTCCGCATCTCGGTGGACCGGACCTTACGTGTCAAGGTCATCGATGCGTGCGGCATGACCTGCACGTTCTGCCACAACGAAGGAACCCCGGTCAGCGCGGACAACCGCGCCCCAACGGCCGGCGCCTTCAATCCGGCCGGCCCGTCCGGCCGGGTGTCCATCTATCTGGCCAGGAACGGCGCGCGCTTCGTCGCGGCGCCCATGCACCCCGACGAAGGGTTCCGCAACGCCCTCGAACAGCTCCAGGAGGCGCTCGGCTTCACCGAGGCCCACCTCACGGGCGGAGAGCCCACCCTGCACCCGAAGCTGGCGCAGCTCGTCGCGCTGGCAGGCAACAGCGGCTACCGGGTCAGCGTTACCTCCAACGGGGAGAACGGCGCCAGGATCCTGCCGGGCTGTGTGCAGGCCGGGCTCCAGCGCGTCAACTTCTCGATCTTCGGCACCGACCCCGGCGAACTGGCCGAGGTGCAGAACGTGAAGTTCCGCAGGGCCCCGCTGGCCGCCGCTAAGATCGAGGCGTTGGACGAATCGATCCGTGTTGCACTGGACTTGGGCTTGAGGACAAGGGCGAACGTCGTCCTTCCCGACCGTTCTCACGTCGGGCGCGTTCACCGGCTTCTGGCGCGGTATTCCCCGCGCCTGTCGGTCCGCGTCCTGTCGTCACTGGCGGACGGTGAGGAGTCGCTTGACGCCATCGACACGTTGCTGGCGGAACTCGGCGCGGAGCCGTACGAGGTGCATCTGATCGCTGGCACGTCCGGATTTCGCATCTCCTATCGGTTGCCGAACGGCCGCGTGCTCGTGGTCAAGCACATCCGTCCGCTGCGACTGCCCGAGACGTGCACCGGGTGCCGGTTCAATAACAACGCTGACTGTCAGGAGGGTTACTACGGGGTACGGCTCTACCGCGACCCCGTGGGAGCCTTCCATGTCGGTGTGTGTATTCAACGCATGGATCTGTGCCTGCCCGTGGAAGAATTCATCGGAAGCGGACTGTGTGGCGAAATCAGGAAACTGCGCGATCAGGAATTCTGTGGCATGAGCACGTAATCCCCGACATGCCGAAGGAGAGCAATGGCGGAACACGAGTACGAGGCCAAGTTTCTGGCGATCGATGTGGAGAGGCTACAGGGGAAGATCCGTAGCGCTGGTGCGGAGCAGGTCTTCCCCAAGACCATGTTTACGCGCCTGATCTTCGAGAACGATGCCGTCCAGGGCGAACAGTGGCTTCGATTGCGAGATGAGGGCGGCAAGACCACGCTCACGCTGAAGCAGGTCAGCGATGCCACCCACATCGGTGGCACCACGGAAATCGAAATCGAGGTCAACGACCTGGAGAAGACGGCTGAACTTCTGAAAGCTATCGGCCTGCGGCAGGTGCGCTATCAGCAGAACTATCGCGAGGAATGGCAACTCGACGGCATCACCTACGACTTCGACACGTGGCCCGGCCTGCCCACATTCCTCGAAATCGAAGGGCCATCCGAAGAAGCCGTCCGGAAAGCCGTCGCCGCCCTCGGCCTGGACTACAACGACGCGCGATTCGGCAGCATCGATCTGATCTACAAGAGCGAGGCGAACCGCGACATCCTCGCCGAACCAACACTGCTCTTCTCCTCATAAGAGTCGCGCCCCGATGAAACGTGAGGATGCCGCTCGCAGGCCGCCTGCGGGCGGCATTCTCCGCTTGACCGGCTGAGCCTTGCATTGCCACGAGCCTGTCCGTCCCCTGACGGCTCGGCTCGTGCCCCGTGCGTGGGGGGATCTGTACCGTGTGCCGTCCCGCGTTCGAACCGGCCGTCCGACCTGGGGCCTTGTCGATTCCTTGAGTAGTTCTCAACAGGCCAGTCGCGGAGCCGGTGCAGAGAGCCGGGAGACAGGGCCGAGCCGTCCGACTGCGGCAGGGTGACCGGATCGCGCGGGGCGCGGGCCGTGGTGGACGGTCGAGGCGCGGCGGGCCAGGGCGCGTGCCGCCGCTGCCGACTCCGGGCGGGATCACGGAGGTACCGGGCAGGGGATGCCGGGAAGCCCGGGGCGACCCGCATCGAAGGCGACCCGAATCCGGCAGTCCACGTGCGATGAGTTTCGTCATGGCTCCTTGTCTCTATCCACGACGCGCCATCCACCGCACTTGAGGAGAGCACCATGACCGCCGGCTACACCTGGGACGTCTTCTCCACCCTCGACGGCTTCGGCTCCTACGGCCCCGACGGCGACTGGGGCGGCTACTGGGGAAAGCAGGGGCCCGAGTTCCTTGACAACCGTCTTGCCGCGCTCAGCGAAGAGCAGCGGATGGTTCTCGGGGCCAACACCTTCCGGCAGTTCATGGAGCTGATCGGCGCGATCCCGGAGGCCGACCTCGACCCGGTGAACTCCCGGATGCGGAGCACGCCGACGACGGTGGTGTCGAAGACGCTCGCAGGACCCTTCGCATGGCCGGACGCGACCGTCGTGGCCGGCGACGCCGTCGACGTCGTCGCCCGGCTCAAAAAGGAGTCCGAGGTGCCGTTGCGCTCGCACGGCAGCCTGTCGCTGAACCGGGCGCTGATGGCCGCAGGGCTCGTAGACCACGTCCAGGTGACGATCTTCCCTGTGATCAGCGGTCGGACCGGGACCGACCCGATCTTCGCGGGCGCGGCCGACTTCGACCTGGAGCTGATCGAGAGCCGGACGTTCGACGGCCGGATCCAAGAACTCGTCTACCGGCCCACCCCGCACCGCTGAGTCAGCCATGCACCGCACCGGTCCAGCACCCGAACCCGCTCACTGGGTGTAGGTGAATTCCCACCAGTCGCTGCTGGCGCCCAGGGCGCCGTCCGTCGTCGTTGCCGTCACGCGCCAGCGACCCGGTTGGGCGCCGATGAAGTCGAAGGTGTAGCCGGTGTCGGGGGTGGTCTCCTGGACCAGGGTGTTCCACTGCTCGAAGGCGTAGTAGTCGATCTCGACGTAGTACCCGGCCGCGCCCGGGGTGGCGTCCCAGTCCAGGGTCATCGTGCGGGGGTAGTGGGTGAAGACCGAGCCGTGGGCGGGGTACACCTGCACGGGGGCCGGAAGGGTCAGGCTGTACCGGAAGTACCACCAGTCGCTGGCGGACGTGTCGTCGGCCGTGCGGGCGGTGACGCGCCAGCGGCCCTCGGTGGCGTCCGGCCAGGTGGTGTCGTGGCTCGTCGCGGCCGTCACCTCGTCCACCTGCGAGGACCAGTCGCCGTCGCAGCGGCATTCGACCTCGACCCGGTAGTCGGTCGCTCCCGTGACGCCCTGCCAGGTGAACGTGATGGCCCGGGGGTACGCGTCGAGGACCGCGTCGTTTCCGGGGGTGAGGAGCGTCGGGGCCGACAGGTGGAACGCCTCGGTGGTGGTTCCGCCGCCGCCGTCCTCCGTGCCGCCGCCCCCTGACGCGTCGTCCTCCGGCGCGTCGTCCTCCGGGCCGCCGGTCGGGGCGGGGCCCGATCCGGCGTCTCCGGTACCGCCGCCCGCCGCGGCTCCGGAGGCGTCCGTGCCGCCGCCGTCCTCCGGCGCCTCACCGGCACGGTCGGAGCCGGAGCCGGAGTCCGAGTCGGCGCCGCCGAAGGGCGGCGTACCGGTCATGGCGCCCAGCGCCACGCCGCCCAGCAGGAGCGCGAGCAGGCAGACGATCACCAGCGCCGTCTTCCGCGACCGGAGACTCCCGGGCAGGAAGACGCCGATCTGCTGGAGCCACGTCGTCGGTCCGTGGATGCCGCCGGTCACGCCGCCCGACACGGCGATGCTGTCCCCGGACGCGCTCGCGTCGCCGGTGGCGGAGATCCGCAGCGGCGCGGTGACCGTTTCGTCGGGGCCGGGCTCTGTCGTCATCGCGGCGGGGCCTCCCCTCGCCCGGTGGTGGCGTTGCTGCCGGGGCCGTGGGCCTCGGCATCCCCGGTGTTCTCCACGCGCGCCCCGCCGCTGCCCACCGGGCCCGTGAGACCGGTGACGGCGGTACCGCCCGCCGTGGCGACGGCGTTGCCGGTGCCGATGACCTCGATCGCCGCAGCCGGGGCCGGAGCAGGTGGCGGAGCGGCGGGCGACGGCCGGTGGAACAGTGCGTAGGCGAGGGCGGCGACGCCGGTCGCGGCCTGGAGGCAGGCGGCGGCGACCTGGGCGCTGTCCGGGCCGTCCAGCAGCCAGAACAGCGGAGTGGTGGCGATGGCGGCCAGCGCGGTCGTCCCGATGGCGACCCGGCGGGCGGGTGTCATGTCCCCCATGTGTCCCCCTGAACGGCTGACGCGGTCATTCAGCCGTTGCCGTACTGGTTAGCAGAACTCCCTTCATCCGGCGACCGGTTCGTCATGCTCCGTAGCCCTATCGAGATGAACCGGCGGCGGCGCCGGCCTGTTCCTTCTTCGGGGGCGGGCCCAGGCGGCGCAGGACGGCGAAGTAGTTGGCGGGGAACGCGCGGGCCAGCAGGTCGCAGATCACCGCGCTGGGGGCAATCAGGAGGCGGCCCTTGCGCTTCCCGACCGCGTCGAGGATCCGTTCGGCCGCCTTGTCGGCGGGGTACGTGAGGAACTTCGCGCCGGCCTCCTGCGCCAGCTTGGCCTCCGCCTCCGACACGGCCGCGCCCACCCGGGCGTTCTCCGCGATGCGGGTGCGGATGCCGCCGGGGTGGACCGTCGTGACGCCCACGCCCCGGTCGGCCAGCTCGTGCCGGAGCACCTCGCTGAAGCCGCGCAGCGCGAACTTGCTGGCGGAGTAGGCGCACTGGCCGGGCGGCGCGATCAGGCCGAACAGGCTGGAGAGGTTGACGATGTGGCTGCCCGGGGTCTGCGTCAGCCGGGGCAGCAGCAGCCTGGTCAGCGCCACGGGGGCGCGGAAGTTGATGTCCATCACCCAGTCGAAGTCCTCGGCCGTCACCTGGTGGAACTGGCCGCCCAGGGCCACGCCCGCGTTGTTGATCAGCAGCGTGATCCTCGGGTGCGCCTCGGTGATCCCCGCCACCAGGGACTCCAGGCCCGCCAGGTCGGCCAGGTCCGCCACCACGGTGTCGACCGCCCGCTCGGGCCGGGCCGCGCGGATGGCGTCGGCGACGGCGGCGAGACGCTCGGCGTCGCGGTCGATGAGGACCAGGTCGCTGCCACGGGCGGCGAGGCCGTGCGCCATGTGCTCACCGATGCCGCTCGCGGCACCGGTCAGGACGGCGGTGCCGCCGGCGAACTGGTAGCGGTCGAGCGTGGGCATGACGCGGCTCCTCGTGCTTCTTCGAACAGTAGGCATCGAACAGTAGGGAGAGGACAACCTACGACGTCCGGCGGCGGATGGCTTGACCCCTCACGCCAGATATTCGGTTCTGTTCGACACCTCCACGGCTCGGGCACCGCCGCCCCGCCGCACCGCGCTGGGGGTCGTGCCCCACCAGCGGCGGCAGCAGCGGGTGAGCGCCGACTGCTCCGACAGCCCGAGCAGTCCGGCGACCTGGCTCAGCGGCAGGTCCGTGCCGACGAGGTAGCGGCGGGCGGCCCGGCGGCGTTCGTCGTCCACGATCGCCGCGAACGTCGTGCCCTGGTCGCTCAGCCTGCGCTGGAGCGTGCGCTGGTGAACGGTGAGCAGCCGGGCGACGGTCCGGATGTCCGGCGGTGCCGTGCCCAGCGACTGCCGGACCGCCGCCCGGACCCGGGGCACGACGTCCGGCTGCCCGCCGGCGGCCGGCGCGCGTTCGGCCAGGAACGTGAGCGCGAGGTGGCGCAGGTGCTCGTCGCCCCGCGCCAGCGGGCGGGGGCCGAGGCTCGTCGGGATCCGCAGCACGGCGGCCGGGCGCCCGAAGCGGACCGGCGCGCCGAAGAAGTCCTCGTAGACGGACGCCGGGGCGGCCGGCCGGTACGGCAGCTCGACGCCGCGCAGTCCGTACGGGCCGACGAGGAAGAGGATCGCCCGGTGCAGGAAGCCGAGGCCCAGGTCCGTGCCCTGCACCGGGGCGGGCAGGCCCGGCAGCGGGCCGTAGCGCAGCGCGGCGATCCCCGGTGTGCCGTACGGGTCGGGTTCCAGGCTGAGGCTGAGGGAGCGCGCGTGCACGAACAGGTAGCGGGACGTGCACTCCAGCGCCTCCGCGACCGTCGCCGAACTCTGGATCGCCAGGGCCAGCGCGCCCAGCATCCCGAAGTCCTGGCGGGTCGCGATGCGCAGGCCCAGATCCGGGCAGTCCAGGTCGCGGGCGGCGATCTCCAGGGCCTTGGCGACGGCCTCGTCGGACACCATCAGGTCGTCCGCGTCGAGCGCGGCCACCGGCAGGCCGGCCCGCGCCGCGCAGTCCTCCGGGTCGCCGCCGAGCTCCGTCACGGTCGCGCGGAAGCCCCGCAGGCCCGCTGATCTGATCACCGACATGTCGCACAGGGTCAAACGGTTGTCGTCTCAGGTCAAGAGCCGAGTCGCGAATCTCCGCATCCTGAAAGCATGGCACCTTCCTCCGGCACATTCCGGCCGCTCCCCGAACACCTCGACGTCGTGATCGTCGGCGCCGGCCTGTCCGGCGTCGGCGCCGCCTACCGCCTGCGCACCGAGTGCCCCGACCGCTCCTGGGCGATCCTGGAGGCCCGGGCGTCGATGGGCGGGACGTGGGACCTCTTCCGCTACCCCGGCATCCGCTCGGACTCCGACATGTTCACCCTCGGCTACCCGTTCCGGCCGTGGCGCGGCGAGAAGTCGATCGCGGACGGCGCCTCGATCCTGCGGTACATCGAGGAAACGGCCGAGGAGTACGGCATCGACCGGCACATCCACTATCGCACCCGCGTGGTCTCCGCCGACTGGTCGACCCGCACCGCGCGCTGGACCCTGACCGTCGACCGCACCGACGCCGACGGCCGTACCGAACGGCGCACCCTCACCTGCGACTTCCTCTACTCCTGCGCCGGGTACTACGACTACGAGCAGGGCCACGCCCCCGACTTCCCGGGCGCCGAGCTGTTCTCCGGGACCGTCGTGCACCCCCAGTTCTGGCCCGAGGACCTGGACTACGAAGGCAAGCGCGTCGTCGTCATCGGCAGCGGCGCCACCGCCGTCACGCTGGTGCCGTCGATGGCGCGGAAGGCCGCGCACGTCACGATGCTCCAGCGCACCCCGACCTGGATCACGCCGCTGCGCAGCCGGGACAAGGTCGCCGACCGGCTCCGGGCCGCCCTGCCGCCGGACGCGGCCCACCGCCTCATCCGCACCAAGAACATCGCGATCAGCACCGGCGTCTACCAGCTCTGCCGCCGCCGCCCCGACACCGCCCGCCGCCTGCTGAACCGGCTGGCCGTCCGCTTCCTCGGTGACGAGCAGGCGGTCAGGGAGCACTTCACGCCGTCGTACGACCCGTGGGACCAGCGGCTGTGCGCCATCCCGGACGCGGACCTGTTCCGGTCGATCCGGAAGGGCAAGGCGGAGGTCGTCACCGGCCACATCGACGCGTTCGTGCCCGAGGGCATCCGGCTGAAGTCCGGCCGCGTGCTGGAGGCCGACATCATCGTCACCGCCACCGGGCTGCGGCTGCTGGCCTTCGGCGGCATCACGCCGCACGTCGACGGCCTGGCGGTCGATCTGTCGAAGCAGTTCGTGTGGCGCGGCGCGATGCTCACCGGCCTGCCCAACTTCGCCGTCTGCGTCGGCTACACCAACGCCTCCTGGACGCTGCGCGCCGACCTCACCTCCCGGCTGGTCTGCCGGGTGCTCAACCACATGAAGCGCCACGGCTACGCCGCCGTCGAGCCCCAGCCCGACCGGGAGCTGGCCGAACGCCCGCTGCTCGACCTCGCCGCCGGTTACATCCAGCGCTCCATCGACGCCTTCCCGCGCCAGGGCGACCGCGCCCCGTGGAAGGTCCGGCAGAACTACCTGCTGGACGCCGCCACCACGCTGCGCGGCAGCCTCGGCAGGACGCTGCGGGCGACGCCGCGCGCCGCCCTGCAGAAGGTGTCCGAGCCGGCGGAGGCCCGCCGGTGAGCGCCGCCGACGCGACGTACCTCGACGTCGAGGGCGGCCCCGCCGTCCGGGTGCGGGTCTCCGGCCCGCAGGACGGCCCGCCGGTGCTGCTCCTGCACGGCATAGGGCGCAGCCTTGAGGACTGGGCGCCCGCGCACGACCTGCTGGCCCGGGGCCACCGGACGATCAGCATGGACCTGCCCGGCTTCGGGCTGACGCGGCGCGGGAAGGGCCGCCCGGGGCTCGCCGCCTTCGCTCGGTCGGCGGTCGGCGTGCTCGACGCGCTGGGGGAGCGCCGCCCCGTCTGGCTCATGGGCAACTCGCTGGGCGGCGCGGTCGCGATGACGGTCGCCGTGACGCACCCCGGCCGGGTCGCGGGACTGGTCCTGGCGGGCAGCGCGGGCTTCGGCCGCGAGGCGCACGTGTCGGTGCTGCCGATGACGTACGCGCTGCTGGCCGCGGTGCCCGGCGTCGGCAAGCGGTTCCGGCCGCGCGCCAGGGCGGCCGGGGTTCAGGTGAACCGGGAGCTGTTCTTCGACCCCTCCCACGCGACGGAGGAGATGATCCGGCACGCCGGGAAGGTGGGCCGCCAGCCGGACTTCCGCGCCACGTTCATCGGCACGGCCCTCGGCCTGGGCGTGCCGCTGCTCGGCTCCTACCCCGGCTGGCGGCGCAGGCTGCTGACGGCTCTGGCGGAGGCCCGTGTCCCGACGCTGGTGGTCTGGGGCGACGCGGACGCCGTGCTCCCGGCCCACCACCTCACCGCGGCGCTGACCGCCCTGCCCCACGCCCGCGGCCATCTCCTCACCGGGACGGGTCACCTGCCCCAGTACGAGCGGGCGGCCGAATTCACGGCGCTGGCCGCCGAGTTCATCCGCACGACGAGCGTCGCCGGAAAGGCGGCCTGACCCCGTCGGACCCACCGTCACCGCTTCCCCCACGGCTTCCCCACCAATCCCTCACGCCCGCCGGGCATCCGGCGGGCGGCCTTGCGCGTCTGAACATACGCGGTATGCATACCGCGTATGTTCCGAGGCTCGAAGGAGAGGGACGTGGTACGGAAACGACGAAGGGGAGCACGGCTCGGTGCCGTGGTCGTCTGTGTGGCGGTGGGGGCCGGGTTCGCGGCGCCCGTCGCCGGGGGACAGGAGCCGTCGCCGGGGGGCGGCGGGACGGAGGAGACCGCCGGGGCGTCACGGCTCGTCACCCTGATCACCGGGGACCGGGTCGTCGTCGACGACCAGGGGGAGGTCCGCGGCCTGATCCGGGCCGAGGGACGCGAGGACGTGCCCGTCCAGGTGTCCCGGAACGGGGAGCACGTCGAGGTGGTGCCGCAGGACGTGGTGCCGATGCTGCGCGACGGCACCCTCGACCGGCGGCTCTTCGACATCACCGAGCTGAGCCGGGACGGCTACGCCGCCGACACCGGCCTGCCGCTCATCGTCACCTACGAAGACGAGGGCCTGTCCACGGAGTCGCGACGCGGAGGGGGCGACGCGACGACGCTGGGGGCCATCAACGCCGAGGCGCTGACCGTCGGGGCCGGTGACCTGCCCGCCCTCTGGGACGACCTCACGTCCGGCAGCGGCGGCTCCGGCGAGCGGGCCGGAACGCCGGCCGCCGCGCCCGGCATCGAGTCCATCGCGCTCGACGGCCTGGTCGAGGCGTCCCTCGACGAGAGCGTCCCGCAGATCGGGGCGCCCGAGGCGTGGGAGGCCGGATACGACGGCGAGGGCGTGACCATCGCCGTCCTGGACACCGGCATCAGCGAGGACCACCCGGACCTCGCCGGTCAGGTGATCGCCACGGAGAACTTCTCCGACGCGGACGACGCCGGCGACCGCGTCGGGCACGGCACGCACGTCGCCTCCATCGCCGCCGGCACCGGCGCGGCCTCCGGCGGCACCTACACCGGGGTCGCGCCCGGTGCCGGGCTGCTCAACGGCAAGGTGCTCAACGACGAGGGCATCGGGTACGAGTCCTGGATCGTCGCCGGCATGGAGTGGGCCGTCGAGCAGGGCGCCGATGTGGTCAACCTCAGCATCGGCGGCCCGGTCGAGCAGGTCGACCCGGTGGCCGACGCCCTCGACGCGCTCTCCGCCGCGTCCGACACGCTGTTCGTCGTCGCGGCCGGCAACGAGGGCCCGGACCCCGGCACCATCTCCAGCCCCGGCACCGCCGCCTCCGCGCTCACCGTGGGAGCGGTCGACAAGTCCGACGCGCCGGCCGAGTTCTCGTCCGTCGGCGCGCCCGGCACCGGGGCGGTCAAGCCGGACGTCACCGCCCCCGGCGTGGACATCGGTGCCGCGGCGGCCCCCGGCAGTGACGTCGAGGAGGAAGCGGAGCCCGTCGCGGACGGGTACGCCTCGCTCTCGGGCACGTCCATGGCGGCCCCGCACACGGCCGGCGCCGCGGCCCTGCTCGCGCAGGCGCACCCGGACTGGACCGGCGAGCAGCTCAAGTCCGCGCTGACCGCCTCCGCCCAGCCAGGCGAGGGCTACAGCGCGTACCAGCAGGGCGCCGGCCGCGTCGATGTCGCCGCCGCCCTCGACCAGACCGTCGTCACCGAGCCCGGCGTCCTCGACTTCGGCACCGCGGCCTGGCCGCACGAGGACGACGAGCCCCTCACCCGCGAGCTGACCTACCGCAACCTGGGCGAACGGGACGTCACCCTCACCCTGACGGCCGGGGGCACCGGTCCGGACGGGAGCCCGGCACCCGAGGGCACGTTCACCCTCGGCGCCACCGAGGTCACCGTTCCCGCCGGGGGCACCGCCACCGTGGACGTCACCGCCGACACCTCCGGCGGTGGTGACCTGTTCGGCACCTACACCGCCCACATCACGGCCACCGAGACGGGCGACGGCGGTCAGCGCGTCGTCACCCCGGCCGTGGTCGAGCACGAGAAGGAGATGTACGACCTCACCCTCCAGGTCATCGGCCGCGACGGCGAACCCGCCCCGTACTGGCAGGCGTTCGCCAACGAACTCGTCGGCGGCTTCGGCGACGAGCCCACCGTGCACGGCGACGGCCGGGGCACCCGCACCCTCCGCCTCGCGCCCGGCGACTACCTGCTGGACACCACCGTCTTCCACGGCGGCACCACCGCGGAGAACGCCACCGGCGTGGACTGGCTGGTCCACCCGCTGGTGTCCCTGACCGAGAACACCACCCTCACCCTCGACGCGCGCGACGCCGCCCGGATCGACATGACCGTCGAGGACAGCCGCGCCGAGCTGACCGACCAGAGCGTCGGCTACGAGATGCAGGAGATCGACAGCCCCTGGGGTTACTACTCCTACTGGATGATGCCCGACCTGGCCGACGGGTTCCGCACCGCGCAGCTCGGCACCGACGGCGCCGGCTGGGAGATGAGCTACTCGGTGGCCGCCGCCACGTGGCAGCGCTCCGGCCGGGAGTACCACACGGCCGAGGTCCTGGAGGGCGAGCTGTTCCACGGGCTCGACCACCACGTCCGCCAGGAGGACCTGGCCCGGATCACCACCGGCGCGGGAACGTCCGTCGAGGGCGCCACCGGCACGCTGGCCACCTATCCCGACGCCCAGTTCCGCATGCTCTTCGCCGCCGACGAGCACGCGCTGCCGCGCACCGTCGAGGTGTACGCCGACACGCGCGCCGGCACGTACAGCCAGGAGTTCTGGCAGTTCGACGACCAAGGGAACCAGGTGACCTCTGCCGTGTCCCTGGGGAACGCCTACGAGGCGGGTGAACGGTACCGGGAGACGTTCAACACGGGCGTCTTCGGCCCCCTCCTGGACGACTGGGGCGGCCTGGCGCGGGAGGGCGACGCCCTCTACGGCGCGATCTTCCCGTTCTCCGACGGGGACGGACACCGCGCCTACGCCGCCTACGACAGCGGCAGCACCACGCTGTACCGCGACGGCGAGGAGTACGCGACGTACGACGTGCCGCTGGACGAGGCGTACCTGCTGGTGCCGCCGGAGGAGGCCGCCTACGAGCTGGTGACCGAGGTCAGCCGGGGCGAACCGCTCGCCTCCGTCAGCACGAAGGTCACCGCCTCGTTCACCTTCACCTCGGCCACCGTTCCCGAGGAGCAGGAGGTGGCCGAGCTGCCCCTCAGCATCGCCCGGTTCACCCCCGAGCTGGCGCTCGACAGCACCGCCCCGGCCGGGCGCGCGATGCGGATCCCCGTCACCGTGCAGGGCTCGGCCGCCGGGGACAACCTCGGCTCGCTGGCCGTGTCCGTCTCCTGCGACGGCGGTGAGACCTGGCAGGACGCGCCCGTGCGCGACGGCCGCGTGAAGGTCACCAGCCCGGCGGCGGGCGGCACCGTGTCGCTCCGCGCCGAGATCGCCGACAAGCAGGGCAACACGTCGACCATCACCATCGTCGACGCCTACCGCACGGCCGGCTGACAGCCGGCGGGCGGCCCTGTCGGCGGGCGCGCAGCGAGCTGACAGGGCCGCCCGGCAGCCTGCCGACCGGCGGTGTCACGGGTGCATGCGGGCACCCTTGACGATCCGGTCCACCGCGTTCCGCGGCCCGTACACGGCGATGCCCACGAGGTCGAGCCGGTCCCGGGGCACGGCGCGCACGGCGGCCCGGTTGTCCCGGTCGTGGCCGGTGCCGAAGAGGTCGGCGGTGAAGACGGACAGCGCCACGCCCCGGTCGACCGCGCGCCGGTGGGAGGCCGCCAGCGCCGCCGCGCTCCCCTCGAACACCAGGACCGGCTGCCGGAACATCGGCAGGTACGCGGTGCCGTCGGCGTCCGCGTACGGCTCCCCGATCACCTCGGGGGCCGCCCGGCCGATGCCGCTCACCAGGAAGGCGGTCGTGTTCAGCCGCTGCCACGGCTGGAGGTCGTCCCGCAGCAGGACGGCGATCTTGGTGTCGAAGCGGACGGGCTCAAGCGTCGTTTCCATACGCCGGATTGAACCCCGGGCGGCCCCACCGGGTCTTGTACGATCCTTGCATGGTGCAGCCCCCGTGGGTCCGGGCGTGGCGTCCGCGGCTGCCGGGTGTCGACGAGGTGTTCCACGCGCGGTTCACCGACCACGTCTATCCCCTGCACACCCACGACACGTGGACGCTGCTGATCCTGGACGAAGGCATGGTCCGCTACGACCTGGACCGTCACGAGCGGGGCGCGCTCGACCGGACCGTCACCCTGCTGCCGCCCCACGTCCCCCACAACGGCCGCCCCGCCGGCCCGCGCGGCTTCCGCAAGCGCGTCCTGTACCTGGCCTCCTCCCAGCTCGACGACCGTCTCATCGGGCTCGCCGTGGACCGGCCGGTCGTGGCGGACGCGCGGCTGCGCCACCAGGTCGACGCGCTGCACCGGGCCCTGGAGCGGACGGGAGACGAACTGGAGGCGGAGTGCCTCCTCGCTTTCGTCCGCGAGCGGCTGCGCGACCACCTCGAACGGCGGCCCGGGCCGCGCCCTCCCGCCCGCGACCCCGGTATCGCGCACCGGCTGCGCGACCTGCTCGACGCGCGGGTCGTCGAGGGCGTCAGCCTCCAGGAGGCCGCCCGCACGCTGCACGCGCACCCCACCCACCTGGTGCGGGCGTTCAGCCGCCGGTTCGGCATGGGCCCGCACCGCTACCTGATCGGCCGCCGCGTCGCGCTCGCCCGGACGCTGCTGCTCGACGGTGTGCCGCCCCGCCTGGCGGCCACCTCCGCGGGCTTCTGCGACCAGTCCCACCTCAGCCGCCACTTCAAGCGCCTGCTGGGCGTCGGCCCCGGCCAGTACGCCCGCAGCGGCCCCCGGCCCCCCGCGTCCTAGAAACCCAGGTCCGAGGGGTCCGTGTTCGCGCCGCACAGCACCACGCACGTCTCCTCGCCCGGGGCCGGGGTCCAGGCGCCGGTGCGCAGGGCCGCCAGCGCGGTGGCCGCGCTGTGCTCGACCGCCAGGCGGTGCGTCCGCCACAGCTCGCGGCGGGCCGCCACGATCGCCTTGTCCGGCACCAGCACCGAGCGGGCGTGCGGCTGGGCGGCCCAGTACAGCGCGTCCGCCGAGGCGCGGCGGGCGCCGAGGGAGTCGGCGGCGACCGAGTCGACCGGGACGTCCACCGGCTCGCCCGCCGCCAGGGCGGCGTGCAGCGTCCGGCAGTTCTCCGGCTCCACCCCCACCACCCGCACGCCCCGCCGGGCCGCCGCCGCGGCGACGCCCGCGAACAGGCCGCCGCCGCCCACCGCCACCACCACCGTCGACACGGTGGGCCGCGCCGCGACGATCTCCTCCAGCAGCGTGCCCGCGCCCGCCGCGATCAGCGGATGGTCGTAGGCGTGCGAGGCCAGCGCGCCGCTCTCCGCGACGAACACGGCGCACGCCCGGGCCGCATCGGCGTACTCGCGGCCCACCTGCCGTACGTCCGCGCCCAGTTCCCGCAGCCGCGCCACCTTCACGGCCGGTGCCGTCTCCGGCACGAAGACCGTCGCCCGGATGCCCTCCCGGCCGGCCGCCCAGGCGCACGCCAGCCCGGCGTTGCCGCCGGACGCGATCGCGATGCCCGCCGGGGGCATCACCCCCGACTCCAGCCGCGCCGCGGTGAAGTTGAGCGCTCCTCTGGCCTTGAAGGTGCCGGTGTGCTGGAGGAACTCCAGCGCGAACCACAATCCGTCCCCGCCCGGGGCGACCACGACGGGCCGGACCCGCCCCGCCACCC
>NZ_JBPQTQ010000121.1:0-20235 GCF_051386415.1 Streptomyces sp. URMC 129 | reverse complement strand
GGCGGGGGGTGTGGACGCGGACACCCCGTTGCTGGAGTGGGGGATCTTGAACTCGATGAACACGGCGAAGCTGTTGACGTTCGTGCGGGAGGAGCTGGGGGTGGAGGTGCCGGTGACGCGTATCACGGGCCGGGACTTCGGTTCCCTGCGCGCGATCACCGACCTGGTCCACTCCCTGGGGCCCACCCGCGCGACATCCCCCGCCCGGGACTGACCACCGGCCCCGTTGGGGCTGCCGCTTCGGGCTCGGGTCTCCGGTCCTCGCCTCGTGTCCCTGTCCGGTGTGCGTCCCGGGTCCGGGTTGCCGGTTCGGGTTCTCCGGCGGGGAGTGATCAGGGGGCGCGGGTGGCCGGTCCGGGCCGGGGTCTTTCGGTTCCCCGTCCGGTGCCCGTCTCCGGTCCGGGTCGGGATCGCGGACCGGGGCTGGCGGTCAGGGCTCCTGGCCCGGGTCACCGGTCCGGGGGGTCTGGTTCCGGTTCCCGGTTCCGGTGTCCGCCTTCTGTCCGGGTACCGATCCGGGGCTGCCGGGTTGGGGTCTCCGGGTCCGCACGCCGGTCCCCGGTCCCCGGTCCTCGGTCCTCGGTCCTGGTCGGGGTTCCCCGTCCGGGTTGATCGCTCCGGGGTTCGGGCTGCGGGTTGGTGGTGGGGGCTCGCGTCTCCGGTCCCGGTCCCCGTCTCCCGTGTTCGGGCTCTCGGTCCCGGTTGCCGGGTCGGGTTCTCGGTCCGGGGGTTCGGGGTCGCGGGTTGGGGCTTGTGTGTCCTGGCCCCGGCTTGCTGTTCGTGATCTTTGTCCCGTGTGCCGTCCGGGCTCGCGGGTTGTCGGTTCGGGTTTGTCGGTTGTTCGAGTAGGAGGGTTGTGGTGGTGGAGAAGAGTTTTGATGTGGGGATCATCGGGGGCGGGCCGGCGGGGTCGACGGCTGCGTCGTATCTGGCCGCGGCGGGACTGAAGGTGGTGGTGTGCGAGGCGGAACAGTTCCCGCGTGAGCATGTGGGGGAGTCACTGGTACCGGCCACGACACCGGTCCTGGCGGAGATCGGGGCGTTCGAGAAGGTCGAGGCGGCCGGTTTCCCCCGCAAGTACGGCGCGGCATGGACCTCCGCGGATTCCGGCCCCTCGGACAAGATGGGCTTCACCGGCCTGGACCACGACTTCCGCGCCGCGGAGATCATGTTCAACGAACGGACCCAGAGCGGGGTCCACCGCGACTACACCTTCCACGTCGACCGCGGCAGGTTCGACCAGCTGCTCCTGGACCACGCCCAGTCCCTGGGCGCCACCGTCCGCCAGCAGACCCGCGTCCACCGCGTCGACTTCGACGGCCCCCACCCCGTCCTGCACACCACCGGGGACGGGCACCGCCAGGACATCGGCGTCGGCATGGTCGTCGACGCCAGCGGACGCCGCACCCAGCTGGGCACCCAGCTGAAGGTCAAGCAGGCCGACCCGGTGTTCAACCAGTACGCCATCCACACCTGGTTCGACAACTTCGACCGCAAGGCCCTGGCCGTCAACACCGAGCAGTCCGACTTCATCTTCATCCACTTCCTGCCCGTCATCGACACCTGGGTCTGGCAGATCCCGATCACCGACACCATCACCTCCATCGGCGTCGTCACCCAGAAAGCACGCCTGAAAGCGTCCAAGGACAACCTGGAGGACTTCTTCTGGGACACCCTGGCCAGCCGCCCCGAGCTCCACCGGGCCCTGAAGAACGCCGACCAGGTCAAACCCCTGAAGACCGAGGGCGACTACTCCTACGCCCTGACCCGGATCTGCGGCGACAACTTCCTCATGATCGGCGACGCCGCCCGCTTCGTGGACCCCATCTTCTCCAGCGGCGTCAGCGTCGCCCTCAACAGCGCCCGCATCGCCGCCAAGGACATCATCGCCGCCCACCACGCCGGGGACTACTCCAAGAAACGCTTCGACACCTACGAAGCCACCCTCCGCCGCGGCGTCAACAACTGGTACGAATTCATCTCCATCTACTACCGCCTCAACATCCTGTTCACCGCCTTCGTCCAGGACCCCCGCTACCGCCTCGACGTCCTCAAAATGCTCCAGGGCGACGTCTACGACGACGAAGAACCCAAAGCCCTCACCGCCATGCGCACCATCGTCAAAGCCGTCGAAGACGACCCCACCCACCTCTGGCACCCCTACCTCGGCTCCCTCAAAGCCACCACCGCCAAAGCCATGTTCTGAAACGGGTGACGTTGCCACCGCCGGGGACGCCCGCCGGATCGCCGGGGGTCCCCGCCACGGCACAGGAAGGGCCAGCATGTCCGACCCAACGGCCCCCGGGGCCACGCGACTCGACAGCCTTGTCATCCGGTTCGCCGGGGATTCCGGCGACGGCATGCAGCTCGCCGGGGAACGATTCACCGACGAGACGGCGGAATTCGGCAACGACGTGGCGACGCTGCCGAACTTCCCCGCCGAGATCCGCGCACCGGCGGGAACCCTGCCCGGGGTTTCGAGCTTCCAGCTTCATTTCGCCGATCACGACATCGCCACCCCGGGGGACACCCCGGACGTCCTGGTGGCCATGAACCCGGCGGCACTCAAGGCCAACCTCGCCGATCTGCCGCACGGCGCCTCCCTCATCGTCGACAGCGACGAGTTCACCCGTCGCGCGCTCACCCGGGTGGGATACGAGGGGAATCCGCTCACGGACGGCTCCCTGAACGAGTGGCGCCTGCACGCCGTCCCCGTGACCAGCCTGACCGTGGGCGCCCTTTCCGGATTCGCCGGGATCTCCAAGAAGGAGGCGGAGCGGGCCAGGAACATGTTCGTCCTGGGGCTGCTGAGCTGGCTCTACCAGCGGCCGACGAGCGGCACGATCGGCTTTCTGCGGCGGAAATTCGGCAGGCGCCCGGAGATCGCCGAGGCCAACGTCGCGGCGTTCCGCGCGGGCTGGAACTTCGGGGAGACGACCGAGTCGTTCGCCGGCGTCTACGAGGTGCGCCCCGCCGTCCAGGAGCCCGGGCGCTACCGGAACATCTCGGGCAACGCGGCCCTCGCCTACGGCCTGATCGCCGCGTCCCGGCTGACCGCGTTGCCGCTGTTCCTCGGCTCGTACCCGATCACGCCGGCCAGCGACATCCTGCACGAACTGGCCCGCCACAAGCGCTTCGGGGTGCGGACCTTCCAGGCGGAGGACGAGATCGCCGCGGCGGGAGCGGCACTCGGCGCGGCGTTCGGCGGGGCGCTCGGCGTGACGACGACCTCGGGGCCCGGCATGGCGCTGAAGTCCGAGACCATCGGGCTCGCGGTCGCCGCCGAACTGCCGCTGATCGTCGTCGACGTCCAGCGCGCCGGGCCCTCCACCGGCATGCCCACCAAGACCGAGCAGGCCGACCTGCTGATGGCGGTCTTCGGCCGCAACGGCGAGTCGCCCGTGCCGGTGCTGGCTCCCGCGACCCCGGCGGACTGCTTCGACGTCGCCGTCGAGGCCGCGCGCATCGCGACCCGCTACCGGACCCCGGTGATCGTGCTGTCCGACGCCTACCTCGCCAACGGCTCCGAGCCGTGGCGGCTGCCGGAGACGTCGGCGCTGCCGGACCTCACCGTCTCGTTCGCCACCGAACCCAACGGCGCGAACGGGACGTTCCTCCCCTTCCGGCGCGACCCCGTGACGCTGGCGAGGCCCTGGGCGGTGCCCGGCACCCCGGGGCTCGAACACCGGATCGGCGGTCTGGAGAAGGCCGAGACGACCGGCGCCATCTCCTACGACCCCGGCAACCACGACCGGATGGTCGCCGTCCGGCAGGAGCGGATCGACGCCATCTCCCGCGACATCCCGCCCCTGGCCGTCGACGACCCGGACGGTGCGGCGCGGGTGCTCGTGCTCGGCTGGGGGTCGACCTACGGCTCCATCACCGCCGCGGTGCGGCGGGTGCGCGCGGCCGGAGGCCGCGTCGCCCAGGCCCACCTGCGGCACCTCAACCCGCTGCCGGCCGGCGTCGGTGACGTGCTCGGCTCCTACCGGCGGGTGCTCGTACCGGAGATCAACCTCGGCCAGCTCTCGCTGCTGCTCAAGCGCCGGCTGACCGCGGACCTGACGGGCTACAACAAGCTGCGCGGCCTGCCCTTCAAGGTGGAGGAGCTGACCGCGGTGATCCAGGACGTGATCGATGACCTACGTGACTGAACCGGCGGGCCCGCGGACGCTGCCCGTACTGAAGGCCAAGGACTTCAAGTCGGACCAGCAGGTCCGCTGGTGCCCGGGCTGCGGCGACTACGCGATCCTGGCCGCGGTGCAGGACCTCCTCCCCCAGCTGGGCATACGCCGGGAGGACACCGTCTTCGTGTCCGGCATCGGCTGCTCCTCCCGCTTCCCCTACTACATGAACACCTACGGGTTCCACTCCATCCACGGCAGGGCGCCGGCCATCGCGACCGGCCTGGCCGCGTCCCGGCCCGACCTGTCCGTGTGGGTGATCACGGGCGACGGCGACGCGCTGTCGATCGGCGGGAACCACCTCATCCACGCGCTCCGGCGGAACGTCAACCTCAACATCCTGCTGTTCAACAACCGCATCTACGGGCTGACCAAAGGGCAGTTCTCCCCCACCTCGGAGGCGGGCAAGATCACCAAGTCCACGCCGCTGGGCTCGCTCGACCGGCCGTTCAACCCGGTGTCGCTCGCGCTCGGCGCCGAGGCCACCTTCGTGGCCCGGGCCGTCGACTCCGACCGCGCGCACCTCCAGGACGTCCTGCGGGCCGCGGCGGCGCACGACGGCGCCTCGTTCGTCGAGATCTACCAGAACTGCAACATCTTCAACGACAACGCCTACGCCCCGCTGAAGGACCCGGCGACCCGCGACGACGTCACGCTGCGTCTGGAGCACGGGCGGCCCATCGCCTCGCGGGCGTTCGCCGTCCGCGCGGGGGCGCGCGGCGGCATCGAGGTGGTCCCCCGCGACAGCGTGGCGGAGGACGAGATCCTGGTCCACGACACGCGCCACGAGGATCCCTCGCACGCCTTCATGCTCTCCCGGCTCGACCAGCCGGCCTTCGCCCACGTGCCGGTCGGGATCTTCCGGGCCGTCGAACGGCCCTCCTACGGACGGCTGATGGCCGACCAGATCCACCGGGCCGTGGCCGAGGAGGGACCCGGGGAGCTGGCGGAGCTGCTCGCCTCGGGGCACACCTGGCTGGTCCCGGAGCGAACGGCGAGCGCCTGACCGGGCCAGGCCGGGCCGGGGGGGAGCTGGGCCGTCCGGTCGACCCGCGGGGCCGCGCCCCGCGGGTCCCCCGCCTGTTCACGGGCGGCGGATCCCGAAAGGAATCGGGGAATTCTCCGGGGCGGCATCCCGGACCTGATAATTTGCTTGACTCCGCACAGACGGACTCCGTAGCTTCCTCGGATGGGTGGTTGACCGCCGTACGTCCGAACCGCCCGCAGGGGGAAGGGAAAACGGACCGTGTGCACGACCGGCCATGAAGCGGAGACCGATTCCGTGGCTTTAGGCATGCTCGAACTCCTGGCCCGGGAAGCACCGGTCGAGGAGCTCGACAAGCTGGTGAGAAACGCTCTGCGGGAGGACATCCCGCAGGAGTGCGCCGAGGCGCTGGAGCGGGCCAGACGACTCAGCCTCACCGTCTACGCGCGATTCGGCCGCCGGTTTCGCCGTGACGCCAATTTCACGACCTTTATCCAGGTCGTGCAGGAGCTGGTCCGCCCCACGGAGCTGCACGCGGCTCTGCACACCCTGACCCGCCAGGTCAGGAGAGCCCTTGATCTGGACATGACCTTCGTGGCGCTGCCCTACGGCGAGCCGGGAAAGTGCCGTGTGCTGGCGGCCGACGGCGTGGGGGCGGCTCAGCTGACGGGCCTGTCGATTCCGGCCGGCCCCGGCTATCCGGGCACCGACCCGCTGGTCGCCGTGCCGCCGATGTGGACCCCGGACTACCGTCGCGACGAGCGCTTCAGCGGCTGCTTTCTCCTCAACGGAGTGCTGAGCGACGAGGGCCTCAAGGCGGCCGTCTCGATGCCGCTGCGCCACGGTCCCAAATGGCTCGGCGTGCTCAACGGGGCCAACCTCGGTGTGCGGCACTTCACGCAGGAAGAGATCCATCTGCTCGACAGCCTGGCGGAGCTGGCCGGGCTCGTGATCGAGAAGATCCAGCTCAGCGCGCAGAACACAGCCACCGCCAACGAACTCGCGGACCGGCGGCGGGTGGCGGCCGAGCAGGAGACGGCCCCCGGGGCGGGCGACGTCTACCCCCGCCTGCTCGACGCGGTGCTCGGCGGCTGCGACCTGGGCGCGCTGGTCGACCGGACGGCCCAGCTCCTCCACGGCCCGCTGGCGGTGTTCTCGGCGGACGGCACGGTCCTCGCCGCGTCGCCGGGCGAGCCGGCCGGTACCGACGCGGCCATGGCGGCAGTCGTCGGCGCCCAGGGCGCGCACCAGCCGCTGCCGCTGCCGGACGGCGGCTGGGCGGTACCGGTCCGCGCGGGGAACCGGCACCTGGCGACCGTGCTGGTGCGCCCCTACCGTCACCTGCCCGACCGGGAGCAGACACTGAGCGCGGTGGCGCGCGTCGTCGCCGTGGTGCTGCTCCAGCAGCGGCCCTCGGACGTCACCGACGAGGAGCGGAGGCGGGAGGAGCTGCTCGCGCGGCTGCTGGAGGACCCCCGGCACGTCAAGGGCGTCGACGCCTGCCTGCGCCGGCTGCGCATCGATCTCGGCCGGCCCCACCTGCTGCTGCTCACCCACACGGGCGGCGGAGGGGAGCCGAAGGTCTCCTTCTGGGCCGCCTCGTACGCCCGCCGGCGCAACGGCCTGATGCACGAGGCCAACGGGTGTGTGACCCTGCTCCTCCCCGGCCAGGACCCGGACGCCGCGGCCCAGGAGGTGTTCGAGGAGCTGACCCGGGTGCTCGGCCGCCCGGTCACCGTCACCGGCACCGGGCCGGTGTCCGGGGCGAGCGACATCGCCCTGCGCCACCGCGAGGCGCGGCTGTACCTGGACGCCATGATCACCCTGGGCGTCACCGGACGGCCCGCCTCGGCACGGGAGCTGGGCTCCCTGGGGCTGCTGCTCGGGCGGCGGGCCGACGTGAGCGAATTCATCGACTCGGTGATCGGCCCGGTGATCGACTACGACCGGCAGCGTTTCACCGACCTGACGCAGACCCTCGACACCTACTTCGACGTCGGGCAGAACAACACCAGGACCGCCGAGTCCCTGCATGTGCACCCGAACACGGTGGCCCGCAGGCTGGAGCGGGTCGGCGCGCTGCTGCGCGCCGACTGGCAGCAACCCGACCGGCTCCTGGAGATCCAGCTGGCCCTGCGGCTCAACCGGCTCAGGAACGGACTGTCCGCCCCCGACGCCTGATCACCCGCACCGTCGGCCGCGGGGGCCCGCACCGCCCCGCCACTCCCGTGTCACGCGTGCCACGTCGCGCCGTCCGGGAGTCCCGGCGGTCCCTCCCCGGTGTTCCGGAGGACGGAGACGGCGTGGGCCGCGGACGCCAGCGTGACGTGGCGGTGCCAGCCGCCGTAGGAGCGTCCCGCGAAGTCCCGGATGCCCCGCCGGTCGGCGACCTCCCTGAAGTCGTGTTCCACCCGGCCGGTGAGGCGTGTCAGCCGGACCAGGGCGGAGATCCGCGCCGTGGTCATGGTGGTGAGCCACAGCTCTCCGGGCCAGAACCCGGGGGCGTATCTCAGGCCCAGCAGCAGCAGTTCCCCCGCTTCCCCGCCGCGTCGCACCGCGGGTGACAGGGAGACGCGGGCGACGGTGGCCAGCGTGGTCCGCGTCGTCCGGGCGTCGACCTGGTCCCACGCCACCGGCCGCAGCCGCGGGCGCGCCGCGGCGAGGATCTCGGACGCCGACTGGGAGAGGCCGCCGCGGCCGGGCGCGCCCGGGTCCTGGGCGAGCAGCCGCAGGCTGCTGTCGACCCGGGCCAGGAACGGCATGCCGGAGGCGAGGAACCGGCGCAGCGTGGCGGACTGGCCCAGGTACCGCGCGTCGACCACGGCCGGGCAGCCGGGCAGTCCCCACTCCGTGGCGGTCTCCAGGCAGGCGGCGACGGCGAGGTCCGCCTGGGTGCCGGTGCCGAGGCCGTCCGGGATCGACGCCTGACGCCGCCGCTGGGCGTCGTGGAGCCACTGCGCCGACAGGTACAGCCGCCAGTTGACGGGGCAGCTCAGCTCCTCCCCCGCGGCCCAGACGCCGATGGCCTCCTGGGCGTTGAGCACCTGGCCGAGGTCGGGGAAGAACCGCCGGTCGACGCCGACCGAGTTCTCCCCCGCCTTCGGGATGAGCATCGGGTGCACCACCCACGCCTGCGGCGGGCGGACGCCCGCCATGTACTGGGCCAGGGCACGACGGACCGGGGTCCAGTCCCAGGGCGAGTCGCACACGAAGTGGTGCAGGCTCTGCTCGGAGGCCGCGCCGCCCAGCGTGGCGGCGATGGTCCGGATCGACTTCCTGCCCTGGACGCGCAGCAGGCCGCGGATGTAGTCCATGCCCCGTCTGCGCTGGTCGCTGCGGGGCAGCGAGGCGAACAGCACGTGACTCAGCTCGCCGAGCGCAAGGTCCTCGCTCCAGCCCGCCCCGGACGTCGGCGTGTCGGACGGGGTGTCCGTGTCGATCAGCGCCGTTCCCCTCATGGTGCCCCCGCTCGTGAGAAGCGTAGTTGATCCGCTCTCTACGGTCGCCGGACCAGTGGTCCGGCGCCTAGGTCTGGTCGGCACCCGCCTGAGGGCATTGATGGTGACCGGGAAACTGCCCCCCTGGAGGTGTGCGGGGAAGCCGTGCCGGTGCGAACGGGACGTGCGGTGTGACAGCGCCACCCGGGGCCGATGCGCCCGCCACACCGGCGGGGGCGGCTCTCCCGCAGCAGGTCAGCGGCCGACTTGACGGACTCTGTGCGGACCTGACGGAGTACGGCAGGGGCTGTTGGCCCGTTCGGGCACGCGGCGCAGGATCGATCGGGTGCCCATGAGGGGGACCTAGCCATGGAGACGAAACCACCTATGGAAAGAGCCGGGGCCACCACGCGACGCAGGGAAATCCCGACCGTACATGCTTCGCTTTGCCTGGATTGACGGGGGTCGTCTATGGAACTGACCAATCGCACGACGCGCATCACCTACATACCCGGGACCGGACTCCTGGCCGGCGATGTGGTCGGCTGCATTCACCTCCTCGACGACAATCTGCGACCGCTGATGTCCTCGCCCGTGACCTATGCGGGGCAGCCCATCCGCGACCTGACGGTGCGGGACCGGTGGGTGGTGGGGCGGGACCGCAAGGGCGGCCTGGCCAAGTGGTCGCTGGACAATCTGGATCTCACGGACTACCTCGACGCGGGTGCCATGGGCGGCGCCGCGCCGGCGCCGTTCGAGCCGGTGGCCGACCAGCGGATGACCCAGTGGAACGACCGCGTCTACATCAGTGAGTCCTGCGGCACCCTGACCGTGCTGGACGCGGAGACGTTCTCGGTGGAGACGGTGCTCCGCTCCGTCGTCGGCGGGGGTCCCATCGCCTCGCTGTGCACCGAACACCCCAGTGTCCACACGCTGACCGACGGCGGCGGCCGGGTGTTCCTCGGGTCGCTGGCCACCATGCGGTTTCCCACGGTGTCCCACCTGGGCGACCGCCGGATGCGCCGCATCCGCTACGACGCGCGCCACGACAGGTTCTGGGTGGTCGGGTACGACGAGAGCGCGCCGTTCGGCCTGCGGCACATCGTGGTCCTGCTGACCCCGGACGGTGCCGTGGAGTACGAGATGCCGTTCTCCCGCTTCGAGCCGAGCTTCCTGGAGTTCTCCCCGGACGCCAGCCATGTGTACGCCGGCGGGGCCGAGGGGCTGCTGCACGTCATCGACAACACCCTGCCGACACCGAGGCTGCTGAAGACGGTGGGCGGCTTCCCCCACCAGTTGACCGATCTCGCCGTGGGCGGCGACGGCAGCCTGTTCGTCCTGACCCTCTCCAACGAGCTGGTGCGGATCGACTCGGACCTCGACTGCGTCCAGGCCCACGCTCCCGTCCTGCGCCAGGGCGCCTCCGACCTCGCGCACGCGCCCGACGACGAGAGCCGGATCTACTGCGCCACCGACGACGGCGTCTCGGTGCTCCGGGTGCTGCCGACCGACGCGGGCGTGCCCTGCCTGGTCGAGGCCGAACGCCACCCGACCCGCCACGGGATGACCCGCCGGGTGGTGGGCCTGCCCGGCGGCTATGCGGCGATCGGCCAGAAGGCGGTGGTCTTCCGGGCGGACAGCACGGGCAAGCCGCTGTGGTCCGTGTCGCTGGACGACGCCGGGTTCAGCCTGGCCGCGTCCGCCGACCACGGGCGGCTGCTGGTCGGCACCGGAGTCGGCGGCATCGAGCTGGAGGCCGCCACGGGCTCGGTCGTCGACCGGCTGACGCTGGACGGGGTACCGCTGTCGGCGGGGGCCTACGGCGCGGCCGGCGAACGGATCCTGGGCAACCAGGACGGCACGGTGTGCGCCTTCGCCGCCGACTCGGCCGAGGAGCTGTGGTGGCTGGACACCGGCGAGCCGGTCCAGCGCATCTGGTTCCGGGACGGCACGGTCTACCTGTGCGGCCGGCGGGAGCTGGTGGCGTTCAGCCCGGAGGAGGGCGTGGTCACCGGCCGGTGGGTCTGCGCGTGCGGGGTCACCGCGGCGCTGGTCCTCGGCGACCTGGTCCATCTGGCCTGCGCGGAAGGCGAGTTGCACACCTACGACCGGCCCGGCGGCCGTCCGCTGGGCGTGGTCGGCCGGCTCCCCGACCTCCCGCGGAGCCTGACCGCGCTGACGGACGAGGACGGACGCACGCACCTGGTGGCCGGGGGGCGCGGCGGCTATCTGTGCACCTACGCGCTCTCCCCCGCCGGACTGCCGGTCCGCCTGCGCGACACCTACCTCGCCCGCCGCGGCGGCCAGTCCTTCCCCCTTCCCCTCGAATGGGCCTAGAGGCCGTGTTCGAAGAGGCCGCCCTCGCCGGGCACCGGTCGCCGGGTGTTCGGGTGGGCTGACACCCCCCGGGGGGGCACCTCCGACTCACTAGCTGGTATTACACTCACTAGTGAATTTTTGGAGGTGTCGCGGTGTCCCACAGCCCGGACGAGGCCAGCACGTTCACCCCACCGCGGACTGCGGTGCGCAGATCGCCGCCGGCGCGGCGCACCGGCCGGCGTCCCGGTGAGAGTCTGAGCCGGGAGGCGATTCTTCAGGCTGCCCGCGAACTCTTCGCCGATCAGGGGTTCGCGGGCACCACGGTGCGTGCCATCGCGCGCAAGGCCAGCGTCGATCCCGCCCTCGTGCACTACTTCTTCGCCAACAAGGAAGGCGTGTACGAGGCGGTGGTGGAGGACGCCATCCACCTGATGGACGCCCTGGCGTCCGTCTTCGACGGCGGCAGCGAGCAGTTCGCCGAGCGGCTGGTCCCCGCCTACCTGGAGCTGTGGGAGGGCGAGAACGGCGGTTCGCTGGCCGCGATGTACCGCACCGCCATGGCGCGCGGCCCGGAGGACCCGGTGGCCGCGCGCCTGCAGCCGGACCGGATCATCGACCGGATGGCCGCGGCGATGGGCGGCAGGGGCGCCCGGCTGCGGGCCGCCCTGATCCTGTCGCTGCTGCACGGCGTCGTGGTGGAACGGCATGTGCTGAAGCTCGATCCGCTGGCCACCGCGAACCTCAAGCAGGTGGCGCGCTGGCTGACGCCGTCGGTCCAGGCGCTGGTCAATCCCTGACGGGACCGGGAGCGGCCGGGAGGGGCGTTCGCGTCCCCCCTCGGGCCCCGGCGAGAAACTCCGGGCCCGGCGGGTGAGGTGCCGCCTTCCCGCGTCCCTGTGCGGGGATTCCGCCCTGCCGGGAAACGGCCTCCGGCCGGGAAGAGACTCCTCCGCCCCACCCCCGCCGAACCCCGACATTCCCGGCAATTGCCCGCACCGAGCCGGCCGGTTCGCATCCGAATTCCGTGAGCGCGGAATCACCGCGCCGGTTTCTCCCGGTCGAACAGTTCGTCAGCTCCACCGTCTTTGTCTCACCCCGGTGAGGGATCTGCATCCGCCCCGTGCGGGGCGCGCGCCGACCCGTTCACTCACCGGTCGTGATGGCGCGACCACGGCCCCGTACCCTCGCGGGAAAAAATCCGGCCCCCTTCTTCGGGGAAGGAGGCCGGTATCGGAATGAGGAGGGCGCGGACGGGTCAGTGGGCCTTCTCATAGGCTTCCCGGACTTCGGCCGGGACTCGGCCGCGTTCGCTGACCTGGAAGCCGTTCTCCTTCGCCCACTCCCGAATCCGGGCGGAGTCCTGGGAAGCGCTCGGCGTCGCCCGCTTGGCGGCGGTGCCGGTCCGCGGCGTGCGGCCCGTCTTCCGCCCCGCGTCGATGAAGGGACCCAGGGCCTCGACGAGCTTGTCGTAGGAGTCGCCGGTGAGGTCGATCTCGTAGTTCACGCCGTCGAGGGAAAAAGTGTGGGTACCGACATCCTCGGCTTCCGCCCCGGTGAGGTCATCGGTGTAGACAGTGACAACTTTCTTGGCCATGCCGGGGAGTATAAGGCCGACGCGGGTGCCGCCGACAACCCTGTGAAGAAATTCATGCGGCATCACCGACTTCTCGCATTCGCACGGCCGCGGTACTGATGTTCCCGGCCTCGCCCCGGGAGAGACGGCATCGGCATGACGCCGGGGACGGCCCACCGCGATGAACGGGAATCGGTGGGGTCGTCGGCGCCGCTTCGTCCCGGGCATTGCCGGGCCCTTTGTGTTCCCGCCGAAGACCCGCGGATATAGCGACCGGGCATCCCGGCACCGGGTGTTCCGGCATCGGATTCCGGATCCCCCCGCACGCTCGCGGGGCGGGGACGGCCCCCGCCGGGGCCCGGCCGCTCAGGAGATTCGCCGCGCGGACGCGGCTCGGCGCGAAGGAGGCGTTCCCGACGGAGAAAGCCGGATATCCCGCCTCGCCTTCACCGGGTTTCCCCGGCCCTCGGCAGGGACTGGGCGTTGTCCGTGATCCGGAGCAGGCAGGTGAGCAGTTCGCGCACCCGGTCCTCGCCCAGGCCGGCGGTCAGGCGCTTCTCCAGGCCGCGCAGTTCCTCCTCGACCGGGCCGCGCAGCGCGCGTCCGGCGTCGGTGAGGTGGAGCCGCACCAGGCGGTGGTCGTGGGCGTCGCGGCGGCGGGTGACCAGGCCCGCCGCGGTCATGCGGTCGGCCGTCCGCACGACGGTGGGGGTCGTGACGTCGACCGCGGACGCGATCGCGCCCGGGGTCTGGCCGTCACGCTCCCACAGCGCCGCCAGCACAAGGTTCTGCCCGAGGTACAGGCCGTGCCGCCGCAGCGCGGCGTCCGTGGCGGCACGGACCGACTTGGCGGCGTACAGATACACGCCCATGAACTCGCTCACGGCCCACCTCCGGCACTCCGGCGGCCGGGGCCGCGTTCAGCGCCGCATCCTAGCCCTGACGGCCGGTGACGGGGGCGGGGTCCGTCAGCGGGCGAGGGCGAGGACGCCCAGGGCGTATCCGTCGTCGTCGACGACGGGCGAGTCGCACAGCCGCCGGTCCCGCATGGCGCGCTCGGCGTCGTGCAGGGGCGTCGCGGAGCGGGTGAACGGTCCCTGGTCGTGGACGATGTCCCGCAGGCGGGTCCGTTCCGCGTACCAGGGGTCACCGGCGGTGACGGTGAGCTGGGCCCGCGTCACCAGTCCCGTGCACCGGCCGTCACCGTCGCAGATGATCAGGTGCCCGACCCGGGCACCGTCGAGGACGGACAGGGCGACGTCGACGGTCATGTCCTCCCAGACCCGCGGGCCGACGGAGCCGAGGGCGTCGCCCGCTGTCCTGGTGCAGCAGGCCGGTTCCACGGGATGTGCGTGATGCGGCGGCAAGCGGTCCTCCGGGGTGGAAGGGGTGAGGGGGCCGAGGCGTTCGTTCGTCAGCGCGCCGTCCGCGCCCGGGTCCGCGCCGGGGAGCGTCGCGCGGGGGCCGGGGCGCTGATGGTGAGGGGTATCCCCGAGGGGGTCCGGGCGCCGGTGATGCGGCTCAGCTCGGGCTCGCCGGGGCGGACCTGCGCGGTGCGCGGGGTAATGCCCGCGGCGGCCATCAGGCGGGTCACCTCGCGCCGCTGGCCGGGCAGGACCAGGGTGACGACGATGCCGGACTCCCCCGCGCGGGCGGTGCGACCGCCGCGGTGCAGGTAGTCCTTGTGGTCGCCGGGCGGGTCGACGTTGACGACGAGGTCGAGGTCGTCCACGTGGATGCCGCGGGCCGCGACGTTGGTGGCCACCAGGACGCTGACATGGCCGGCCTTGAACCAGGCCAGAGTGCGGGTGCGCTGCGCCTGCGACTTGCCGCCGTGCAGGGCCGCGGCACGCACGCCGTTGTGCAGGAGATGCCTGGTCAGCCGGTCGACGGCGTGCTTGGTGTCCAGGAACATGATCACCCGGCCGTCGCGGGCGGCGATCTCGGTGGCGGCGGCTTCCTTGTCGGTCTGGTGCACGTGGAGCAGGTGGTGCTCCATCGAGGTCACCACGCCGGCGGCGGGGTCCACCGAATGGACCACCGGGTCGTTGAGGTACCGGCGGACCAGGAGGTCGACGTTGCGGTCGAGGGTCGCCGAGAAGAGCATCCGCTGGCCGTCGGGGCGCACCTGGTTGAGCAGCGCGGTGACCTGCGGCAGGAAGCCCATGTCGGTCATCTGGTCGGCCTCGTCGAGGACGGTGACGGCGACCTGGTCGAGGCGGCAGTCGCCGCGCTGGACGAGGTCCCGGAGCCGTCCGGGGGTGGCGACGACGATCTCCGCGCCGTCGCGCAGCGCGTTGGTCTGCCGGCGGATCGACACGCCGCCGACGACCGTGGTCATGCGCAGCCGCACGGCCCGGGCGTACGGGGCGAGCGCGTCCGTCACCTGCTGCGCCAGCTCGCGGGTGGGCACCAGGACCAGCGCCAGGGGCGCGCGGGACTCCGCGCGGCGGCCCGCGGTCCGGGCCAGCACGGCCAGGCCGAAGGCGAGGGTCTTGCCCGAGCCGGTGCGTCCCCGGCCGAGGGCGTCGCGGCCGGCGAGCGTGTTGGGCAGCGTGGCGGCCTGGATGGGGAAGGGCGCGGACAGGCCCTCGGAGCGGAGCGCCGCGAGCAGCGGCGCGGGCATCGCCAGCTCGGCGAACGACTCCACGGGGGGCAGCGCCGGGGAGGCGGTGACCGGGAGCGCGAATTCGCCGTGTGGGGCGGTCGTGCGGTGCCTGGGGGCGGCGGCGCGGCCGGGGGCACGGCCCCGGCGGCCGGCGGCGCCGGACCCGGCGCCGGTGTGGGTGGTGCGGCTGTGCGAACGAGCCGTACGGTTCAAGACGAACCTTCCTCGATGCGGCACGTTTCGAGGAATTCCGGGCAGCGGTGAGCCGCGGGCAAGAATCGCAAGAACGAACCGGCGAAAAGATGAAGCGCGGTGCAGAGGAGCTGTTCTCCTCCGTGTACCGCGAGAGAACAATCAGAGTGGGTGTCGGCCGTCGCGCCCGGCCGGGGACGGCCCGGCCGTGAGAGAAGCGCGGAAACACGACGGGCTGGGGCCGCACACCAAGGTGCGAGCCCCAGCCACTACTACGCGTAAGCGTTCAAGTGTCGGCGTCAGATGACGACGATGTTCTCCGCCTGCGGGCCCTTCTGGCCCTGCGTGACGTCGAAGCTCACTCGCTGGCCTTCCTGAAGCTCGCGGAAGCCCTGGGCGGCGATGTTCGAGTAGTGGGCGAAGACGTCAGCGCCGCCACCCTCCTGCTCGATGAAGCCGAAGCCCTTTTCCGCGTTGAACCACTTCACGGTGCCAGTAGCCATGTCATATCTCCTTCGGGGCAGTGCCCGGAGTCACACTGTGCGAGTCCGGTGTCGCCGCGATGATTGCCCCGTCCGGAAAGCACCGGAAACACAAAAATGATCTCGCCGTCAAGAGAAACGGCAAGGGCATCTGAGATTTTGGGAACCACAACTGCAACTTGATTCGACAGTAGCACAGGGAAGCGCGGTCACCAATTCCCCGGGGGGTGGACGGGGCCGCGTCCGGGACCGGGGGCGGGCGCGCGGGCGGCGGGCCGGTGGACCGCGCGTGTCCGGCGGGGAAATCTTTGACATGGACACTTCTGGTTCGCGGGGTTGCTTGGTACAACGGTTGCCGCAGCGATCCTGCGAATGGAGGTTCCGTGAGACGCACCCGGTCCCTGTCAGCGGTCACCGCGCTGATCCTCACCTTCTTACTGGCACTCATCGGCACGGGCCCGGCTCAGGCGGCCGGGCCCGCCTACGTGGCCCTCGGCGACTCGTACTCCGCGGGGAACGGCGCCGGCGGCTACATCAGCTCCAGCGGCGACTGCCACCGCAGCAACAACGCCTACCCGGCGCGGTGGGCCGCCGCGCACGGCCCGTCCTCGTTCGCCTTCCCCGCCTGTTCCGGCGCCCGGACCACCGATGTGACCACCTACCAGCTCGGCGCGCTGAACGCGTCCACGGGGCTGGTCAGCATCACCGTCGGCGGCAACGACGCCGGCTTCTCCGACGTCATGACGACCTGCGTGACCGGCACCGAGAGCGCCTGCCTCAGCCGCGTCAACACGGCGAAGAGCTACATCAGCAACACGCTCCCCGGCCGGCTCGACACGGTGTACCGGGCCATCCGCTCCCGAGCCCCCAACGCCCGCGTCGTCGTCCTGGGCTACCCCCGCATGTACATCGAGCCGTCGTGGTGGTGCCCCGGCATCGGCGAGACCAAGCGCGAGGCCATCAACGACGCCGCCGACCTGCTCAACTCCGTCATCTCCGCGCGCGCGTCCGCCCACGGGTTCGCCTTCGGCGACGTGCGGACCACCTTCTCCGGTCACGAACTGTGCTCCGGCGACGACTGGCTCCACGACCTGGCCTACCCGTCCTGGGAGTCGTACCACCCCACCTCCCTCGGCCACGCCAACGGCTACCTGCCCGTCCTGCAGGCCAAGGACTGACCGAGCGGCCCGGCGCCGGGCGAGGTCCGGCGCCGGGCCCGGGGGGCCGCTCAGCCCAGCTCGTAGACGGTGACGCCGTCGATGGTGGTGGGGGTGAAGTTCTCCGCCACCCAGGCCGAGATCCGGGCCGCCTCGGTCTCCGTCTCCCCGGCCGGTCCGGGGAGGCCGTCCGGGCCGTAGGCGGCCGTCAGGCCGCCGCCCTCGACGAAGTAGTGGACGCGGCCGGCGCTCACCAGCTGCCGGAACCGCTCCAGGGTCGGGGACGGGTCCGTGCCGTTGAAGCCGCCGAGGGGCATGACCGGTTCCCCGGTGGCGAGTTGATAGCCCGAGGCGCTCTGCGCGCCGGTGACCGCGGCGACCCAGGTGTAGGAGTCGCTGTCCTCCTCCAGCGCGGCGGTCAGCTCGGCTCCGGGGGCACTGCTGGTGAGCAGGCCGCCCGTTCCCCCGGGGCTCCCCTGTCCGCCGCCGGTGACCACGGCGGGACCGGTCCCGCCCGGCGGCGTGCCGGGGGTGTCCGGGCCGATGACCACCGCCTGGCCCGCCGTGCCACCCGGCATGTCCGGCCCGTGCCGGGCGGCCAGGGCGGCGGCGACGTGGTCCAGGAGCCGGTTGAGCGAGGCCCCGACCTGGCCGACCTCGGTGCGCGGGTCGGTGTCGGCGGCGGGGACCCGTTCCAGCGCCCCGACCTCGCCCTCGTGCAGGTTCTGTCCGGAGACCCGCAGGGCCGTCCCGGCGACGCGGCGCAGGGGGCGCAGCGACAGTCTGACGACGCCGGCGAGCGCCGGCCCGGCGACGATCAGGCCGGCGCCGGCGACCACCACTTCCACCACGACGACCTGCCCGACGGCGTCCTGGAGCGCGGACATGGGCACGCCGGTCACCACCGTGTCGGACAGCCCGTCGTGGTCCATGTCCCCCGCGACCGAGATCAGCCGGTAGTCGCCGAGTCCGGGCACCGAGCGGGTGTGCGGGGCGCCGTCCCGTGGCGTGCCGAGGACGGCGGCGGTCTGCTCCTCGGTGAGCGGCTCGACCGTCGCGGGGATGCCGCCGTCGAGGACCCCGGCGGCCACGGTTCCGTCGTCCTGGACGCGGACACCGAGGACCCGCGGGTCGAGGCCGGGCGTCCTGAGGAAGTCGAGACCGGTCGGTCCCGTGGGCTGCTCGCCGAGGTCGACGAAGAAGACGGAGGCGCCCGCCCGTTGTCCCGCGTCGTACACGCGCTGGTCCAGCTGGTCCATCAGGAAGGCGCGGATGGTCACCGTGCTCACCACGGCGATGATCGCGAGCACGGCGCCGAGCACCGCGATCGAGGAGGCCACCAGCCGGGCGCGCAGCGGGCGCCCGCGCCACCATCGCGGGGTCACGGCAGCGGGGCGGACGCCGGTTTGAGGACGTAGCCCACGCCGCGCCTGGTGTGGATCATGGGCTCGCGTCCGGCGTCGATCTTGCGGCGCAGGTAGGAGATGTACAGCTCCACGACGTTCGCCTGGCCGCCGAAGTCGTAGGACCACACCCGGTCGAGGATCTGCGCCTTGCTGAGCACGCGGCGCGGGTTGCGCATCAGGAAGCGCAGCAGCTCGAACTCGGTGGCCGTCAGCTCGACGGCCTCCCCGGCGCGGTGCACCTCGTGGGTGTCCTCGTCCAGCGTCAGGTCGCCCACCACGAGCAGCGAGCCGGGCCGGGCGGAGGCCGCGCCGGACCGCCGCATCAGGCCGCGCAGCCGGGCGACGACCTCCTCCAGGCTGAACGGCTTGGTGACGTAGTCGTCGCCGCCGGCCGTGAGTCCGGCGATCCGGTCCTCGACGGCGTCCTTGGCGGTGAGGAACAGCACGGGCAGGTCGGGGGCGTCCGCGCGGATCCGGTGCATGAGCCGGAGGCCGTCGAGGTCGGGCAGCAGGACGTCCAGCACGGCGGCGTCCGGCCGGAACTCCCGGGCGGCGCGCACGGCGTCCGCCCCGTTCCCCGCGGTGCGGACGTCCCAGCCCTCGTAGCGCAGCGCCATGGCCAGCAGGTCGGCCAGTGACGCCTCGTCGTCGACGACGAGGACCCGCAACGGGCTCCCGTCGGCCCGCCGGAGCCCGCCCGTCGCGGGGTACGGGCGGGGCGGGACGGCGGCGGTGTCGGCGGCGGTCGTGGTCATGGCACGTCACGCTGCGGGCGGAGTCTGAGCGTTCGCTGAGAGTTCCCTGTGAACTGCCTGTGAATCAGCGGACGTCCCGAGGGCGGCACGGCAACTTCTATGCGCTGCGGGTCAGCCAGGCCCGCAGGTCGGCGGGGAGAGCCTCGACCGCGGCGTGGTAGAGGGCCATGTCGTCGTCGGTGAAGACGCCGCGCCACTGGCCGTTCCGGCCCTTGTGGAAGAACTGGAAGCCGGAGAGGGGGTCCTCGGTCTGGCTCGCGGCGAGGATCTCCCGCTGACGGGTCTTCATGTCGGAGAAGGTGCAGGCCGCGACGAGCTCGGGCCAGATCGACTCGTCGACGGGGATGTCGAGGAAGGCGCTGACGCGGCGCATCTCCCGGTCGAGGTCGTCCAGCATGTCCTGGAAGTGCAGGAAGAGGATGTTGGGCCGGTCGCGGTGCTCCCACCAGGACTCCAGGTGGCGGGTGGCCGAGTTGAACGGCCAGCCGTTCGTCTCCCAGGGGAAGGTGCCGCGGGTGAAGTAGGCGCGCCAGTACTCGCGGAGATCCTCGGGCACCTTGGGGTGGATGGGGGTGTGCACGTCGTCGCCGACGGGGCCGCGCGGGGGCCCGCCGGCCAGGCCGTTCATGCCCAGCGCGTGGTTGTGGGCGGACACGGCGGCGTCGCGGAGGTCGCGGCCGACGATCAGGTAGGAGACCTCCGCGTAGATCGGTAACGCGTCCATGGGCAGGTGGGTCTTGATGAACCGCCGGTGCCGCTGCCGGTCCAGGGTCTCCAGCATCTCGTCCAGGGGGTAGAACACGCAGTCGAGCCACGGGCTGATCTCCATGAGCCGTCCGGGCAGCTCGGTGCTCTGGAAGACCAGGACGGAGGTGATGCGCTGGGTCCATGTGGTGCCCACCTTGGGCGGCGTGGAGATGACGATGTCGCCGGGGCGCGGCTCGTACCGCTCCCAGTGGGTGCTGTCCGCGAAGTAGGAACGGTACGGACGCGAAGGTTCACTCACAGGCTTCATGCGGGGATTGTTCACCGTTCCGGCCCGGTCGACGCCAGGGGCGGGAATCCCCCGCCCCGCGCACGCGTATTCTCCGCCAGTCGGCCACACGAGGGAAGCGGGGCGGGGGGGCAGGTCAGTGG
>NZ_JBPQTQ010000120.1:0-20610 GCF_051386415.1 Streptomyces sp. URMC 129 | reverse complement strand
CAGCGTCAACGGCGGAATCCTCGGTCCAGGTCGCGTCACACCCGACCAACGACGAATCTCCGACTCAGGACACTAGCACGATGCGCTGGACCTGGTTGATGGCCTTGTGTATTCGCGCAGTCTTCGCGTCCCGCGTCATTCGTCCCGCCAGAGGTTACGGGGCTGCCGTGGCCGCCCAGCATCTGGGCCGCGTCAGTGGTGACCTTCATCGCCATATCTGACGCACCGGCCAATCAGCCGTCGACGTGGCCTGCCCTCTGCGGCAACAACGGTGCTGGCCAAGCTGGTTCGCTGTTCGTCCGCTTGATCGTCTACGACCTTGATCAGACCTGCGCGGCCCCCGCCGGCGTCGGGTAGGGAGCACCGAAGGTGAACGCGTGTGGTCCGGGGCCGTGTTCGCGTAGGGTCGCGACCCGCTCCATCGCCTCAGCGATGCTCGGGCGGTGACCGGCCGGGATCCACCACAGGGCCTGGTGGGCCTCGGCCATGCGCGTGAACCACTCGCGGCGGCGGCTCAGTACGCGCAGGTGATCGGTGTGGTAGGTGAAGTTCCGCAGGGCTTCCACCGACTCCCAGACGGAACAGTTGATCAGGATCATGTCGTCGTCCTCGTCGGGGCGGAAACCGGTCGCGTCCTCGCCCCCATCGTCGACCATGCGCCAGACGAACCCAGGGCTGCGGTCGGCAAGCGCGTTGATCTCGGGCAGTTGGGCGACAAAGTTGGCCAACTGTGGGCTGTCCAGCGGGGCGACGAGGCGGCCGATGTTGACCTGCGCGAGGTGAAAGCCAGTCATGGGGCCAGCATGGCCCGACCTCGCCTCTATAGTCAATGGCTCTTATTTTTAGAAAGTGCCACGCAACACCCGCCAGGACACGGGTCCATCGTCGGCGACCACTGCGCGGGCGCCAGGCCTTCCAGCAGCGCGAGGTTCATCCCGCAGACCAGGGCGGGGAACTCCTCGGCCAGCGTGTGAAAGGGACAGTTGCGCAGCCGCAGCGTCTCCCCGTCCCAGAACGGCTGGTAGCCGCGGGCCCGCAGCACCTCGACCAGGTCACCGGCAGCCGCGTCCGGATGAGCCGCACCCGCGGCCTTCGCCGCGGCATGCAGTTCCCGGTCCAGGCCGGCGTTCTCCACCACCTCGGCGAGCAGCCGAGCGGCTGCGTCGTACGACCGAGGCGGGACGGACACGGCGTGCTCACCCTCGGCACGCCGGTACACCTTCGCCGGCCGCCCCGCTCCGGGGCCGGTGCGCCCGGACAGCCGCCGGAAGGACACGGCCAGCAGCCCCGCCTCCACCAGCTTGTCCAGGTGGAAGGCGGCCAACGACCGGGACACCCCGACCGCTTCCGCAGCCGCGTCGCGCCCCACCTCACCCGGGGCAGCGGCGACGTGTCGATAGAGCCGACGGCGCACGGGATCGCCCAACACACCAAGCACCGCGAATGCGGAATCTTCAGCAGTCACACGCCGACTCTATGACCAATGGGGGTATTCAAAACAGTGAATCACGTACTCGTCGCGCGGTCCCCAACGAGAGACGTGACCAGGACTTCCACGCGGTAACCGTGGCTGTGGTGGCTGCGGACGGCCGGCGCAACGGCTGGGGCCCGGCGCGCGGCCCCTTGCAGACGAAGTACCACCCGACGACCCGGGAGACGGTCGTTCAGCTACGACGCCAAGAGCGGTCGCGCGGCGGGCCGCTCGCGCGGTTCGCCGCGTGGGTTGGCGTCGCGTAGCCCAGTCGCCGTAAAACATGCGGGTGACCAGGAGTTGCACACGTTCGCAACTCGCCGCCCGGGCAGCTCGACACGCTGGGTGACTGGCAACGGGGACCTCGCCGCATCGAACAGGCCCTTTTCGCACGCGAGATGCCACAAGTACAGTGCGGCACCTGCAATGGAGTCGGGGCAGGTGCAGACTGACTCCGAAGAGCAGCAATGCGGCGCATGCGGAGGTTCGGGATGGGTGGAGCAGAGGACGGGTGCCCGGGGCCGCACCGGCAGTGCCAGGCCTGCACCGGGCAGGGCGTCGAGTTCCGCGAAACCCTCTACGTGCCCGCTTCCGGGCGTACACAGGGGGTCGCGGCGCCCCATGCGTGCTGGCACTGCAAGGGCCGCAGCTACACCTGCGGCGCCACCGTACGCTGCACCCCGCGCCCCGAATAGGCCCTCGCGGGAGGGGACGCCCGGCCTGGGGTCGGCACTGCGCACCCTGATGTGCGAACTGGTCATCCTGGGACCGCGCTCGCCCACGCGGGAGGGGGCGCGTGGGCGGGATGGAAAACCCCGCGTGCGGGGACCACCGAGGCGCCGTCCGCTACTCCGATGAACCCCCGGGACCATCCCCGCGTGTGCGGGGACCACCCGATGTCGTCGCACCCGGCGCAGCGCCACCGGGGACCATCCCCGCGTGTGCGGGGACCACCGTTCCAGGCGGGCCGCACTCGTGATGACGTCCGGACCATCCCCGCGTGTGCGGGGACCACACTTGCTCACCTGGTGCTTTGTCCCGCCGGGAGGCCCGTTTCGTTCACTTGCGCCCGCAGCGGTAGTAGCAGCCTGGGTCAGGGGAGGTTGCGGGCCATCACGATGCGCTGGACCTGGTTGGTGCCCTCGTAGATCTGGGTGATCTTCGCGTCCCGCATCATCCGTTCCACCGGGTAGTCCCGCGTGTACCCGTACCCGCCCAGCAACTGGACCGCGTCCGTGGTGATCTCCATCGCCACGTCCGAGGCGTAGCACTTGGCCGCCGCGCCGAAGAACGTCAGGTCCGTGTCGCCGCGTTCGGACTTCGCCGCCGCCGCGTACGTCAGCTGCCGCGCCGCCTCCAGCTTCATCGCCATGTCCGCGATCATGAACTGGATCCCCTGGAAGTCCCCCACCGGCTTCCCGAACTGCTTGCGCTCCCGGACATACCCCTTGGCGTAGTCCAGCGCCCCCTGCGCGATCCCCAGCGCCTGCGCCGCGATCGTGATCCGCGTGTGGTCCAGCGTCCGCATCGCCGTGGCGAACCCCGTCCCCTCCGCGCCGATCATCCGGTCCGCCGGGACACGCACGTTGTCCAGGTACACCTCGCGGGTCGGGGAGCCCTTGATACCCAGCTTCTTCTCCGGCGCCCCGAACGAGACCCCCTCGTCACCCTTCTCCACCACGAACGCCGAGATCCCGCCCCGCGTCCGCTTCTCCGGGTCGGTCACCGCCATCACCGTGTAGAACTCCGACACACCCGCGTTCGTGATCCACCGCTTCACACCGTTGAGCACCCAGTGGTCCCCGTCCCGCACCGCCCGCGTCTTCATGCCACCCGCGTCCGAGCCCGCCTCCGGCTCCGACAGACAGTACGAGAACATCGCCTCACCCGCCGCCAGCGGCGCCAGATACCTCGCCTTCAGCTCCTCCGAGCCCGACAGGACCACCGGCAGGGAACCCAGCTTGTTCACCGCCGGAATCAGCGACGACGAGCCGCACACCCGCGCGACCTCCTCGATCACGATCACCGTCGCCAGCGCGTCCGCACCCGCGCCCCCGTACTCCTCCGGCACATGCACCGCGTGCAGATCGTTCGCCACCAGCGCGTCCAGCGCCTCCTGCGGGAAACGGGCCCCCTCGTCCACCTCCGCCGCGAACGGCGCGATCTTCGCCTCCGCCAGCGCACGCACCGACTCCCGGAGCAACTCATGCTCCTCAGCCGGACGGAAGAGATCGAAACCCTGGGACATGGCGGGGGCTCCTGTTCGGCAAGACACGACGGCACTCAGTACCTCGAATTATGCACACTCAGTGCCATCCTGTCATGCCCGGTGTTATGTTCCCCCCATGAGCGAGACCCGGGCCCCCAAGCCGCCCATGCGGGAGGCCATCGTCGAGGCGGCGTTCGAGCTGTTCCTCTCGCGCGGGTTCGAGCAGACCACGATCGACGACATCGTCGCCCTGGCCGGGGTCGGGCGGCGGTCCTTCTTCCGTTACTTCCCGTCCAAGGAGACGGTGGTCTTCCCCGACCACGACCGGTGCCTGGCCGACATGACCCGGCTGCTGAACACCGACCCGGACCGGGGCTCGCCCGTGGACCGCGTCTGCGACGCCGCCCGGCTCGTGCTGCGCATGTACGCCGAGAACCCCGTCTTCTCCGTCCAGCGCTACCGGCTCACCCGGCAGGTCCCCGGCCTGCGCACCCACGAGTTGTCCGTGGTGTGGCGCTACGAGCGCACCCTCGCCGAGTACCTCAGGACCCGGTTCGCCGGCCGGGCCGACGGCGCGCTGCGGGCCGACGTCATCGCCGCCGCCGTGGTCGCGGCGCACAACAACGCGCTGCGCTCCTGGCTGCGTTCGGGCGCCGAGGGCGACGCCTCCGCCGCCATGGACGAGGCGCTCGCGCTCGTGCGCGAGTCGTTCGGGTCGGCCGAGGCGCCGGACGACGTGGTGGTGGTCGTGTCCCGGCGCGGGGTGCCCCTGTGGCGGGTGGTGCAGGAGATCGAGGCACTCGGCGAAGGAAGCAGCAGAAGGAACTGAGTGCGTTCTTCTTTAGCACTGAGTGCCATATGCTGGGGCGCGGATGCGACCGCACCTGAGTCCTCCGTCAACTCCCGTCAACCTCACGGAGTGTCCATGGAATCCGTCTCTCGTCTCGGTGTCGTCGGCTGTGGCCTGATGGGCTCCGGTATCGCCGAGGTCGCCGCCCTCCGGGGCATCGACGTCCTGGTCGCGGAGGCGACCCCCGAGCGCGCCGACGCCGGGCGCGAGCGCGTCGACGCCTCCCTCGGCCGCGCCGTCGAGCGCGGCAAGATCACCGCGGAGGAACGCGACGCGGCCCGCTTCCGGCTGCGCTACACCCACGACCTGGGCGACATGGCGGACCGGCAGTTCGTCATCGAGGCCGTCGCGGAGAACCCCGGCATCAAGACCGAGGTCATCCGCACCCTGGACAAGGCCGTCGCGGATCCGGACGCCGTCCTGGCCACCAACACCTCCTCCATCCCGATCGTGGACCTGGCGGTCGCCACCAGCCGCCCGGACCGGGTGATCGGCATGCACTTCTTCAACCCGGTGCCCGTGCAGCGGCTCGTGGAGCTGATCCCCGCGCTGACCACCAGCAAGGACACGATGGACCGCACCCACCGCCTGGCCACCGAGCAGTTGGGCAAGGAGGCGATCCAGGCGTCCGACCAGTCCGGTTTCGTGGTCAACGCGCTGCTCATCCCGTACCTGCTGTCCGCCGTCCGGATGGCGGAGTCCGGCGTGGCCCGGCCCGAGGACATCGACCGGGGCATGGAGCTGGGCTGCGCCCACCCCATGGGGCCGCTGCGGCTGCTCGACCTGATCGGTCTGGACACCGCGCAGGCCGTGGCGGAGTCGATGTACGAGGAGTTCAAGGAGCCGCTGTACGCGGCGCCCGCGCTGCTGCGCCGGATGGTCGCGGCCGGGCGGCTGGGCCGGAAGTCGGGACGCGGTTTCTACGCGTACGCGTGAGCGGGGTCACGGCGGCGGGTCAGGGCGGCGGGGTCAGGGGCAGCGGATCACCTGGGCGGCATACGTCAGGCCCGCTCCGAAGCCGAACAGCAGGACGGGAGCGCCGCTGGTGACGCCGCCGCGTTCGACCAGCTTGGACAGGGCGAGCGGCACGCTGGCCGCCGAGGTGTTGCCGGACTCGACCACGTCCCTCGCCACGACCGCGCCGGTCGCCCCGAGCCGGCCGACGAGCGTGTCGATGATCCGCAGGTTGGCCTGGTGCGTCACCACGGCGGCCAGTTCGGCGGGCTCGACGCCGGCCCGCTCGCACGCCTCCCGCGCGAGCGGGGCCAGGGACCGCGTCGCCCACCGGTACACGGCGGTGCCGTCCTGCCGGAACAGGGCGGGCGGGCCGGCCGGGCCCGTCGTCCCCAGGGCGATCACCGAGCCGCGCTCGGGGTCGGAGCCCCACACCACCGGGCCGACGCCCGCGGTGTCCTCCGTCGCGGCGGCGGTGAGCACGGCGGCCCCGGCGCCGTCGCCGAAGAGCACGCAGGTGGCACGGTCCGTCCAGTCGGTGAAGTCGCTCATCTTGTCGGCGCCCACCACCAGCGCGGTGCCGCTGGTGCCGCCGCGGATGGCGTGGTCGGCGGTGGCCAGCGCGTAGCAGAAGCCGGAGCAGGCGGCGTTGAGGTCGAACGTGGCGGCGGCCGGGATGGCCAGGTGCCGGGCGACGCGCGCGGCGACGTTCGGCATACGGTCCACGGCGGTGGCGGTGGCGACGACGACCAGGTCGATCCGGGCCGCGTCGATACCGGCCCGGGCCAGGGTCTTGGCGGCGGCAGCGGCGGCCATGTCCGCGACGGTCTCGCCGGGCGCGGCGAGCCGGCGGGTGACGATCCCGACCCGGGAGCGGATCCACTCGTCGGAGGTGTCGACCAGGGCCGCCAGGTCGTCGTTGGTGAGCACGCGGGCCGGCTGGTAGTGCCCGACCGACAGGATGCGGGATCCGGCTGCCAGGGGAGCCACAGGTCCTCCAGGTGGGATTCTCAGTCGGCGCGGTGCCGGTTGAGGCTGAGCAGGAGCAGGGCGCACAGGGACGCCCCGGCGGCGACGCCGAGGAGGACGGGGCCGGGGCGGAAGCGGTCGAAGAGGAGCCCCGCGGTGGCGTACGCGAGAGGGGTGGCGAGCATGGCGGTGACGGCGAACACCGGCATGACGTACGGCCGCAGGTGTTCGGGCGGCCGGGTGGTCATCAGGGTGATGGCGGGGGCGCTGATCGCGGGCATGAACAGGCAACTGGTGGCGACCACCAGCGCCACCGCGGCGGCGGGCAGGTCGACGGGCAGCAGCCACAGCGGCAGCGCGACGCCCAGGCCGCCGAGGGAGCCGAGCACGACGGGGGCGAGGCGGCGGGCGAGCCGGGCGACCAGCAGCGTGCCGACGACGGTGCCGCCGCCCCACGCGGCCAGCAGCAGGCCCGCGATGTGCGGGTCCTCGTCGTAGCGGACCTTGGTGAGGACCGGCAGCGCCAGCAGGACGAACGGCATGAGCAGCCCGTAGCCGAGGGCGGCCAGGGACAGGGTGCGGATCACCGTGTCGCGGAGCATGAACCGCACACCGGCCCGCATCTCCCCGGTGAGCGACTCGGGGGGTGCCGCCACCGCCCGCCGGGGCAGGCCGAGCAGCAGCAGCGCGGACAGCGCGAAGGTGGCGGCGTCGATCCACAGCACGTTGAGGGTGCCGATCAGGCCGATCAGGCCGCCGGCGACGGCGGGGCCGATCAGCCGCGCCCCCGAGGTGGCCGTCTCGAAGTAGGCGTTGCTCGCCACCGCGGCGGCCTCCTCGTCGCCGGTGGCCTCGGACAGCAGCAGCCGCTGCGCGGGCATGTAGGCGGCGGCGACCGTTCCGGTCCCGGCCACGATCAGCAGCAGCGCCCAGAACGGCAGCAGCCCGGCGAGGTGCAGCAGCGGCACCGACGCGATGAGGACGGCATTGACCGCGTCGCCCGCCACGGTGACCCGCAGGGCGCCCCAGCGGGCGACGAGGATCCCGGCGGGCAGGCCGAACAGGGCCACGGGCAGCATCTGGACGACGAAGACCAGGCCCATGCGGGCGGCCGAGCCGCTGGTGACCAGCACGAACCAGGGCAGCGCCAGCACGGTCATCTGGGTGCCGAGGGAGGACACGAACTCCGCCGCCAGCACCCGGCGCACGACCGGGTTCCGCAGCGGTGACGGTCCGGGGGGCCGGGCACCGGGCGCCTCCGCCACGGCCCCGGTGGCCCGGGGGGCCGTCACGGCACGACCTGCCCGCACAGGGTGCCGGAGACCGCCGCGACGACCTCGGTGGCGGCCGGGTGGAGGAAGAAGTGACCGCCGGGCAGGAGGACCAGCCGGGCCCCGGCGCCGGCCTGCCGCCGCCACCCGTGCAGCGACGCGGCCGGGACGAGGGGGTCGGTGGTGCCGCCGAAGACCGTCATGGGCACCGGCAGCGGCGGCTCCGCCCGGCACGTGTAGGTCTCCAGCACGGAGAAGTCGGCCCGCAGCACGGGCAGCGCCAGCTCCATCAGCTCGTCGTCGTCCAGCAGGTGGCGGGGCGTGCCGCCCAGCCGACGCAGTTCCGCCTTCACTTGGGCGTCCGGCGCGGCGTGGAGGGGCGGCCGGGTGCGCGGCTCGTCGGGCGGGGCGGCGCCGGAGACGAACAGGTGCTCGGGCAGCCGAAGGCCGCGCCGGCGCAGCGTCCTGGTCAGCTCGAACGCGAGCAGGCCGCCCATGCTGTGGCCGAAGAGCGCGAACGGGCGGTCCAGGTGGCCGGTCAGCGCGTCCGCGAGGGCGCCGACGAGCGGGCGGAGCCTGCCGAACGGGGGCTCGCCCAGGCGCCGGCCCCGGCCGGGGATCTCCACCGGGCACACCTGGACCGGCGCGGGCGCCAGCGCGCCCCAGGCCCGGTATGCGGCGGCGGCGCCGCCCGCGTACGGGAGGCAGAACAGGCGGACGGCGGCCCGGGGTCCGGCCGGGCCGGCCCGGTCCGCCGGCTCCTGCCGGGCGAGCCATGGGGTGTCCACGAGGGGGTTCTCCTCACTCCGCGAGGGACAGGGCGCCGGAGGGGCAGCGCTCGACCGCTTCCCTGGCGGCGGCGCCGTCGTCGCCCCGCGGCTCGGGGTCGAGCAGGACGACGGTCCCCTGCTCGTCGGACTGGTCGAAGAGGCGGGGCGCGGTCAGGGCGCACATGCCCGCGCCCACGCAGACCGAGGTGTCGGCGGCGATGCGCATCGGAGCGACCTCCTCACCAGGCCACCGGCAGCCGGTGCACGCCGTAGATGGTCATGTTGGAGCGCATCGGGATCGCGTCCGCGGGCTCGGCCAGGCGCAGGTCGGGGAAGGCGCGGAGCAGGGCGGTGTAGCCGACGCGCAGCTCGATGCGGGCGAGCTGCTGGCCGAGGCACTGGTGGATGCCGTGGCTGAACGTCAGGTGGCCGATGGCGCGGCGGGTGATGTCGAGGCGGTCGGGGTCGGGGAACCGTTCGGGGTCGCGGTTGGTGCTGGGCAGGTGCAGCAGCACCGTCTCACCGGCCTTGAGGACCTCGCCGCCCATCTCGATGTCCTCCAGCGGGGTGCGCTGGACGCCGATGTGGACGATCGTCAGGAAGCGCAGCAGTTCCTCGACGGCACCCTCGACGAGGGACTCGTCGGCGCGCAGCAGGGCGAGCTGCTCCGGCTCGCGCAGCAGGGTGTAGGTGCCGAGGGCGAGCATGTTGGCGGTCGTCTCGTGGCCGGCGACCAGCAGCAGGAGGGCGACGCCGATCAGCTCGGGCGGGGACAGCTCACCCCCGGTGGCCAGGCCGCTGAGCAGGTCGTCCCCGGGCTCGGCCTGCTTGCGGGCGGCGAGTTCGCCGAGGAGGCCGATGATGTTGCCCAGCGCGCCCATCGCCTCCTGGGGGGTGACGTCGAGGCTGAGCAGCTTGGCGGAGTCGGCCTCGAAGCGCTCCTGGTCGGCGACGGGGATGCCGAGCAGTTCGCAGATCACCTGGGCCGACAGCGGCACGGCGAAGTCGTGCACCAGGTCGGCGGGCGGGCCCTTGCGCTGGATGGCCTCGACGTGGTCGGCGGCGATCCGCTCGATCCTGGGCGCGAGCTGCTTCATCCGGCGCAGCGTGAACTGGCCGGTGAGGAGCTTGCGGTAGCGGGTGTGGTCCGGCGGGTCCATGTGCTCGAACTGGCCGGGCGGCATGTCCTTCTCCAGGTCGAAGTCGGCCGCGCGGTCGGAGGGGAACGCCAGGTGCTTCAGGGAGCCCTTGGAGCTGAACCGGGGGTCGGTGAGGATCGCGCGGGCCTGGTCGTAGCCGGTCACGAGCCAGCCGCGGTGGCCGTCGGGGAAGGTCATGGGGTGGATGGGCCGCTCGGCGCGGGTGCGGGCGAACACCTCCGGCGGGTCGAGGGGACGCTCCCGGAACGTGGGCAGGCCGTTGGTGAAGGGGCAGACCGCTTCCGTCATCTCACATGTCCTTTGCTGGGATGGATGGTGGTGGCCGGCTGGTGGGCGACCAGGGCGAGGCTGTGCGGGGGCCGGGGGGCGGCGTGGGGGGCGCGCGGGTCAGACGGACATCCCGCCGTCGATCGTGAGGACCGCGCCGGTGATGTACGCGGCCCGGTCGGAGAGCAGGAAGGAGACCAGGTCGGCCACTTCCTCCGGCCGGCCGACGCGCCCGAGCGCGATCCGCTGCCGGAACCGTTCGAGGTGGGCCTCGGGCAGGCTCAGCACGGGGTCGGTGCCGATGAAGCCGGGGGCGACCACGTTGGCGCGGACGCCGTACCGGCCGGCCTCCTTGGCCAGGGACTTGGTGAAGCCGATGATCCCGGCCTTGGTGGCGGCGTAGTTGGCCTGGCCGGCGTTGCCGTGGAGGCCGGCGAGGGAGGAGAGGGTGACGATCGCGCCGTGCCGGCGTCGCGTCATCCCGCGCGCGACCGCGCGGCAGACGTGGAAGACGCCGTCGAGGTTGGTCCGCAGGACGGTGTGCCAGTCGTCGTCCTCCATCAGCGTCAGCGGGGTGTCGCGGAGGACGGCGGCGGAGGTGACCAGGGCGGTGACGGGGCCGAGGGCGTCCTCGGCGCCGTCGACGAGCGCCTCGACGGCGTCGGGGTCGGCGACGTCGGCCCGCCGGACGTACGCCCGCCGGCCGAGGTCCGCGATCTCCTGCTCCAGTTCCTTGGCGGCCGTGCCGTCCGAGGCGTAGCAGACTGCGACGTCATGGCCGTCGCGGGCCAGCCGCAGGGCGGTGGCGCGGCCGATGCCGCGCGAGCCGCCGGCGACGAGCGCCACCGGGGGGTCGGTCCGGGTCATCGGTCGGTCCTCTCGTCGTCGGCGGGCAGCACGGTGTCCCGCAGCCGGCGCCGCAGCTCCGCGACGCTCAGGTGGGGGTGGGTGGTGACGAGGTCGAGGAGCTGGGTCCACTGGCGGACCATCACGCCCATCACCCGGCCTCGGACACGCTCCGGGTTGTACAGCCACAGGCCGCCGAGCCGGCCCTCGTGCTCGCGCATGACGAGGTAGAGGTCCATCACGTTCGGCCGCATGACGGTGATCAGCTCGGGCAGCACGTCGTCGTCCCCGACGCCGGTGTCCAGCGGCGCGACGCGCAGGCCGTGCATGTCGAGGGCGGAGCCGGGGGCGTTGAGCAGGTTGAACCCGATGCGGAACGGGTCGTCCGCGCCGTCGCGGACGGCCTCGTGGATGAGGTGCCGCAGCGGCACGTCCTGGTGGAGGTAGGCGTCGACGAGGCTCTCGCGGACCCGGGCCAGCAGCTCGCCGAACGCGGGGTCGCCGGACAGGTCGACCCGGATCAGGGCGGGGCTGATGAAGAAGCCGATCATGCGGGCGACTTCGGGCCGTTCCCGGCCGGCGAGCGGGCAGGCGACGGTGACGTCGTCGCTGCCGGAGAAGGTGTGCACCAGCAGCTCGAAGGCGCCCATGAGGAGCATGAACAGGGTGACGCCCTCGCGCCGGGCGGTGTCGCGCAGCGCCCGGGTGAGGCGGGGGTCGAGGACGAAGCCGTGGGTGAACCCGTCGGGCGCGGGCGCCGTCTGGTGGGCGGGCACGCCGAACTCCAGCCGGGGCGGCATGGGGTGCAGGCGCCGCCGCCAGTACCCGATGTGGTCGTCGAAGGCGCCCTCGGCCAACTGCCGCTGCTGCCAGGCCGCGTAGTCGGGGTAGTGGAGCGGGAGGCCGGGCAGGCGGGGCGCGCGGCCGACCGTGTGGGCCTCGTACAGCTCGGTGAGGTCCTGGTAGAGCACGCCGTACGCCCACTGGTCCACCACGATGTGGTGCATGGCGAGGAGCAGCACGTGCCGCCGGTCCGTCAGGGCGACGAGCACGCCGCGGATCACCGGCCCGGCGGCGACGTCGAAGGAGCGGTCCACCTGGTCCTGGACGACCTGCCGCAGCCGCTCCTCCCGGCCGGGCTCGTCGTGGGCGCGCAGGTCGACGGATTCCACCGGCCACTCGCCGTCCGGGTCGACGTACTGGACCCAGTCGGCGGGGCCGCGGCGCACGACGCGGGTGCGCAGCGCCTCGTGGCGGCGGACGGTGTCGTCCAGGGCGCGGCGCAGGGCCGTCTCGTTCAGGTCGCCGTCGAGGGAGAGGGCGGTGATGACGTTGTGGTGCGGGTCGTCCAGGGCGACGGGCTGGTGGAGGACGTCCAGCTGGGCGAAGGAGACGGGGATGGCCCGGGCGCGGTCCACGGTGGGGAGGGCGGTGAGCGGCGCGGGGCCGGTGCGGGGCCGGGGCTCGGCGGGCGCAGCCGCGTGGGCGGCGGCGGCGATGTCCCGGAGGGCGGCGAACCAGCCCTCGGCGAGGTCGCGCACCGCCGTCTCGTCCACCAGGGCCCCGGCCCAGGTCCAGTGGGCGACCAGCTCGGGGCCGTCGGGCCCGTCGTGGGTGACGGCGTTGACGGCCAGCGGGTGGGCCAGCGGCATGCCGGGGTCGGCGCCGCCGGTGGCGGTGGCGGCGTCGTCCCGCACCGGCGCCCAGGGCTCGGGTCCTTCGGGGGCGGCCACGCGGCCGAGGTAGTTGAAGGCGATCTGTGGCGCGGGCAGGGCGGCCAGCGCGGGGGCGGTCTCCGGGTTGAGGTGGCGCAGCAGGCCGTAGCCGAGGCCGTCGCCGGGGATGGCGCGCGTCCGGTCGCGGACGTGGGCGACGGCCGCGGCCGGGTCGGGGTCCGGCCCGGGGTCGAGGCGGACGGGGTGGGAGCTGGTGAGCCAGCCCACCGTGCGGGAGAGGTCGGTGCCGGGGGCGAGGGCCTCGTGGCGGCCGTGGCTCTCCACCTCGACCGTCACCGGCCCGTCCGCGCCGCCGCGGGCGCGGCGCCAGCGGGTGAGGGCGAGGCCGAAGGCGGCGAGCAGCACGTCCTGGACGCCGGCGCGGAACGCGGCGGGGGCGCGGCCCAGCAGTGGCGCGGTGTGCTCGGCGGGGAGGGTGAGGGCGGTCTGCCGGGCGGTGCCGTGGCGGTCGCGGGCCGGGTCCAGCGGGCCGACGGGCAGCGGTGGCGCGTCGCGCAGGATGCCGGTCCACACGGGGAGTTCGGCGGTCAGCTCGTCGGCGCGGGCCCGTTCGGTGAGCAGCTCGGCCCAGCGGCGCGCCGAGGTGGGCACGGGGGCCAGCGCGACGGGCCGGCCGGCGGTGACGGCCTCGAAGGCGGCGGCGAGGTCGGGCAGCAGGATCCGCCAGGACACGCCGTCGACCACGAGGTGGTGGAGGACGAGCAGCAGCCGTCCCGGGCGTTCGGGTCCGGCGTCGCACCACACGGCCTGGAGCATCGTCCCGGCCGCGGGGTCGAGGCGGGTGCGCGCGGCGGCGCCCTCGGCGGCGGCGAGCGCGCCGAGGGCGGCGGCGTCCAGGGCGGCGGCGTCGGCGCGCCGCAGCAGGTCGCCGGCCGGGACCGCGCCGGGGGCCGCGGCGTGCAGGGACCAGCGTCCGTCCGGCCGGACGGTGAGGCGGGAGCGCAGCACGTCGTGGTGGTCGATCAGGGCCTGGAGCGCGGCGGTCAGCCGTTCGAGGTCGGCGCCCGGGGGCGTGGCGACGGCGGTGGCCTGGCTGAATCCGGCGGTGGTGCCGCCGAGGCCGCGCAGCCACTCCACCATGGGAGTGGGCGGGATGTCGCCGGTGCCCACGTCGTGCGCGGCGGGCGGGCGGTCCTCGCCGAGCCGTTCGGCCACGGCGGCCAGACCGGCCGCCGTCTGGTGGGCGAAGATGTCGCGGGCGGTGATCAGCAGCCCGGCGGCGCGGGCCTGGGCCACCACCTGGATGGCCTGGATGCTGTCGCCGCTCAGCTCGAAGAAGTTGTCCTCGGCGCCGACCTCGGGAAGGCCGAGCACGCGGGCGAACACCTCGCACAGCGCCTTCTCCCCGGGCGTGGCGGGCGGGCGGGAGCCGGCGGCGGCCCGGAAGTCGGGGGCGGGGAGGGCGGCGCGGTCGAGCTTGCCGTTGGCGGTCTGCGGCAGCGTGTCGAGGGCGACGACGGCCACCGGGACCATGTACGGCGGGAGCCGGTCGGCGGCGAAGGCGCGGACGGCGGCCGGGTCGGCGGCCGTGCCGTCGGCGGGGACGACGTAGCCGACGAGGTCGGTGACACCGGGCCGGTCCTCGCGGGCGATCACCACGGCCCGCGCGACGGCGGGGTGGGCGGCGAGGGCGGCCTCGACCTCGCCCGGCTCGATGCGGAAGCCGCGCACCTTGATCTGGTCGTCGGCGCGGCCGACGAACTCCAGGTGCCCGTCGGCGCGCCACCGGACCAGGTCGCCGGTGCGGTACATGCGGGCGCCCGGCAGATACGGGCAGGCCACGAACCGTTCGGCGGTCAGCGCGGGGCGGCCGAGGTAGCCGCGGGCCAGGCCGGTGCCCGACAGGTACAGCTCGCCCACCACGCCGGGCGGCACCAGCCGCAGCGAGGCGTCCAGCACGTAGCCGCGGCTGTTGTCCTTGGGGCGGCCGATGGGCGGCACGTCCTCGACGCCGGCCGCCGGGTCGACCCGGTGGATGGTGGCGTAGGTGGTGGCCTCGGTGGGGCCGTAGCCGTGGCGGATCTCCAGGCCCGGGCTGGCCTGGAGCACTCGCCGGATGACGCCGGGCGCGGCGGCCTCGCCGCCGGTGAAGACTTCCCTCATCCCGGTGAAGCAGGCCGGGTCCTGGTCCACGAGCAGGGTGAACATGGTGGCGGTGATCAGCATCGTGGTCAGGCCGTGCCGGGCGACGAGCCGCCTGACCAGGTCGGCGTCGAGCGTCTCGTCGGGGGCGACGACGACGGTGCCGCCGGTGAGCAGTGGCACCCACAGCTCGAACGTGGACGGGTCGAACGAGGTGGGGTGGTGCAGCAGCGTCCGGTAGGGCGGGGCGCTGGCGCGGCGCCGGTCGTGGGCGAGGCCGATGATGTCGCGGTGCCGCACGGCGACGCCCTTGGGCCGGCCGGTGGAGCCGGAGGTGTACAGCACGTACGCCAACTGGTCGGGGTGGGTGGGGGGTTCGACGGCGGGCGGGTCGGCGTCCGGATCCCCGGTGTCGTCGCCGCCGCCGTCGCCGGTGACGAGGAGGACGCGGGCGTCGTGCGCGAACGCGGTGCCCTTCGCCGGGTCGTCCACCAGCAGCACGGGGGCGGCGGTGTCGGCGACGACCCAGGCGGACCGTTCCGGGGGCCAGGTGTGGTGGAGCGGCACGTAGGCGCCGCCCGCCCGGACCACGGCGAGGAGCGCGACGACCAACTCGTCCGAGCGGCTCATCGCCACCGCCACCGGGGTCTCGGCGCCGACGCCGTGCGCGCGCAGCCGGCGGGCCAGCCGTCCGGCGCGGGCGTCGAGTTCGGCGTAGCTCCGCTCGGTGTCCCCGAAGACCACGGCGGGCGCGTGCGGGGTGCGCCGGGCCTGGTCCGCGACGATGCCGGGCACGGTGCCCGACGGCAGCGGGCGGGGGACGCCGTTCCACTCGGTGAGCAGCTTGTGCCGCTCCTCGGGCAGGAGCACGTCGAGGGAGTCGACGGGCCGGTCGGGGTCGGCGGTCACGGCCGTCAGCACCTGCCGCAGGCGGCGCTGCAGGGCGTCGGCGGTCGGCGGGTCGAAGACGTCGGCGTTGTACTCGACGGTGCCGTCGATGCCGCCGGGCCGCCCGTCCGCGCCGGGGCGTTCGAACAGGGCGAGGGAGAGGTCGGTGCGGGTGGTGCCGGTGGTCACGGGCACCGGCGTGACGGTCAGGCCGGGCAGTTCGGGCACGGCCTCGGGAGTGTTCTGCCAGGCCAGCATGGTCTGGAACAGCGGGTGATGGGCGAGGGAGCGGGTGGGGTTGAGGGCGTCCACCACGTGCTCGAACGGGATGTCCTGGTGGGCGTAGGCGTCGAGGCTCCGCTCCCGCACCCGGGCCAGCAGTTCCCGGAACGTGGGGCGGCCCGAGACGTCGACGCGCAGCACGAGGGTGTTGACGAAGAAGCCGATGAGCCCTTCCGCGGCCTGGTCGGTGCGGCCGGCGATCGGGGCGCCGATCGGGATGTCGTCACCGGCGCCGAGGCCGCTGAGCACGGCGGCCAGCGCGGCGTGCAGCACCATGGCGACACTCGCGTCGCAGTCCTGGGCGAGCCGGACCAGGCCCTCGTGGAGGCCGGCGTCCCAGGTGAACGGCAGCAGGTCGCCCCGGTGGGACGCCGCCGCGGGGTGGGGCCGGTCGGTGGGCAGCGGGACGCGTTCGGGCAGGCCGTCCAGTGCCCGGCGCCAGTAGGCGAGTTGCCCGGACAGCAGGGAGCCGGGGTCGTCGCGGTCGCCGAGCAGGGACCGCTGCCACAGCGTGTAGTCGGCGTACTGGACGGGCAGCGGCTCCCAGGCGGGGGCGCGGCCCGCGCGGCGGGCGGCGTAGGCGGTGGCCAGGTCGCGGCCCAGCGGCGCCAGGGACCAGCCGTCGGCGGCGATGTGGTGCACCACGACGACCAGCACGTGGTCGTCGGGGGCGAGGGCGAACAGGCGGGCGGCCAGCGGAGGTTCGGTCGTCAGCTCGAAGGCGTGCCGTACGGCTCCGCCGACCGCCCGGCCGAGGTCCGCTTCGGTCACCGGGGTCACCGGCAGCTCGGGGCGGGCCTGTTCCGGGGTGAGGATGTGCTGCCTGGGCACGCCGTCCCGGTCGGGGAAGACGGTGCGCAGCGCCTCGTGGCGGGCCGTCACGTCGGCGAGCGCGTCCCGCAGGTGGGCGGGGTCGAGCGGGCCGGACAGCCGCAGGGCCACGGGGATGTTGTAGGTGGGCGACGGGCCTTCCAGGTGGTGGAGGAACCACAGTCGGCGCTGGGCGAAGGACAGCGGCAGCTCGTCCGGGCGGTCGGCCGGGGCGAGCGCGGGGCGGGCTGTCGCGGCCTGCCGCAGCATGGGGGCGAGGGCCGCCGGGGTGGGGTGCTGGAACAGGGCGCGGACCTCCAGCTCGACGCCGCGGGCGGCGCGGATCCGCGCGATCAGGCGGGTGGCGAGCAGGGAGTGGCCGCCGAGGTCGAAGAAGCTGTCGGTGGCGCCGACCCGTTCCACGCCCAGCACCTGCGCGAACAGGTCGCACAGGGCCGCCTCGTCGGGGGTGCGGGGTGCGGCGCTCCCCCGCGAGCCGGCGGTACCCCCGGCGGCGTACCCGGGGTCGCCCGCGGTGCCGGGGGCGGGCAGCGCGCGGCGGTCGGTCTTGCCGTTGGGCGTCAGCGGCAGCGCGTCGAGGAAGACCAGCGCGGAGGGGATCATGTAGCCGGGCAGGCGCTCGGCCAGCGCGGCCCGCAGCCGGGCGCGTTCCTCCTCGCCGGCGGCGGCCCCGGCCCCGGTCACCACGTAGGCGGCGAGCCGCTGGTCGCCGGGCACGTCCTCGCGGACGACGGCGACGGCGTCCCGCACGCCGGGCTGCCGGGCGAGGACGGACTCGATCTCGCCCAGCTCGATGCGGTAGCCGCGCAGCTTGACCTGGTGGTCGAGGCGGCCGAGGAAGTCGAGGGTGCCGTCGGCGCGGCGGCGGACGAGGTCTCCGGTGCGGTACAGGCGGGCGCCCGGCGCGAAGGGGTGGGGGACGAACCGTTCGGCGGTCAGTCCGGGGCGGCCGAGGTAGCCGCGGGCCAGTCCGGCGCCGCCGACGCACAGTTCGCCGGGGACGCCGGGCGGGACGAGGCGGCCGTCGCGGTCCAGCACGTACAACTCGGTGTTGGCGATGGGTTCCCCGAGGGTGACCGGCCCGTCCCCGACGCGCGCCACCGAGGACCAGATGGTGGTCTCGGTGGGGCCGTACATGTTCCACAGCTCCAGACCGAGGGCGAGCAGCCGCCGCGCCAGGCCGGGGGGCAGGGCCTCGCCGCCGGCGAGGGCGCGCAGCCCCGGGCGGCCGGTCCAGCCGGCGTCGAGCAGCATGCGCCAGGTGGAGGGGGTGGCCTGCATCATCGTGGCGCCGGAGCTGTCGAGCGCGGCGGCGAGGCGTGCGCCGTCGGTGGCGACGTCGCGGTCGGCGAGGATGACGCGGGCGCCTTCGACCAGCGGGAGCAGCAGTTCGAGCATCGCGATGTCGAAGGAGAACGTGGTGACGGCGAGGAGGGAGTCCCCGGCGTCGATGCCGGGCCGCTCCTTCATGGCGTGCAGGAAGTTGCCCAGGGCGCGGTGCGGGATCTGCACGCCCTTGGGGCGGCCGGTGGAGCCGGAGGTGTAGATGACGTACGCGAGGTCACCGGCGTCCACGGGGGCGTCCGGGGGGACGGCGGGTTCGGCGTCCAGCGCGGCGCGGATCTCGTCCAGGCAGAGGGCCTCGGCCTTGACGGGCGGCAGGCCGGTCAGCACGTCGCGCTGGGTCAGCAGCACGGGCAGTCCGGAGTCGTCCAGCATGAACGCGATGCGGTCCGGCGGGAAGCCGGGGTCGATCGGCACGTAGGCGCCGCCGGCCTTCAGGACGGCGAGGAGGGCGACGACCATCTCCGGTGAGCGGTCCAGGCAGATGCCGACCAGCGTGTCCGGGCCGACGCCGAGGCGTCGCAGGCGGTGGGCCAGCCGGTTGGCGCGGGCGTCGAGTTCGGCGTAGGTGAGGGTGGTGCCGGCGCAGGTGAGCGCCCCGGCGTCCGGGGTCCGGGCGGCCTGCTCCTCGAACCGCCGGTGGGCGAGGAGGGGTTGGGGCCAGTTGCGGCGGGTGGTGTCGTCGTGCCGCCGCAGCGCGGTCTCCTCGGCGGCGGTGAGCATCGGCACCCGGGTGATCGGGAGTTCCGGGTCCGCGACGAGGTTCGCCACCAGGAGTCCCAGGTGGGCGGCCATGCGCTCGACGGTGGCCGCGTCGAAGAGGTCGGCGTTGTACTCGAACCAGCCGCTGAGCCCGCCGGGCCATTCGAAGACCTGGAGTTCCAGGTCGAAGCGGGCCGTTGAGCTCTCGACCTCCAGGTACTCGACGCGCAGTCCCCCGGCGTCGAACTCGGGCAGCGGGATGTTCTGGAAGACGAACGACACCTGGAAGACGGGGGTGCGGGACAGGTCGCGGTGCGGGTGCAGCTCCTCGACCAACCGTTCGAACGGCAGTTCCTGGTGGGCGAAGGCGCCCAGAGTCGCCTGCCGGACGCGGCCGAGCAGGTCGCGGAACGACGGGTCGCCGGACAGGTCGGTCCGCAGGGCGAGGGTGTTGACGAAGTACCCGATGAGCCGCTCGATCTCCTTCCGGCCGCGGTTGGCGACGGGCACACCGACGACGATGTCCTCCTCCCGGCTGTAGCGGTGGAGCAGGACGAGGAAGGCCGCCAGCATCGTCATGAACGGGGTGACGCCCTCGCGCCGGCTCAGCTCGCGCACCTCGTCCATCAGCGCGGCCGGGAGCCGGAACGGGACGGAGCCGCCGCGGGTGGTCTGCACGGGGGGCCGGGGCCGGTCGGTGGGCAGTTCGAGGGTGGGCGGGGCGCCGGCGAGCGTGTCGCGCCAGAACTCCAGGTCGGCCGCGGGGCCTTCGCCCGCCAGTCGGCGCCGCTGCCAGACGGCGTAGTCGGCGTACTGGATCGGCAGGGCGGGCAGCGGTGACGCGCCGCCGGAGACGAACGCGCCGTACAGCGCGACGAGTTCCCCGAAGAGGACAGAGGTGGACCACAGGTCGGCGACGATGTGGTGCATGTTCAGGAGCAGGATGTGCTCCTCGGGTGCCAGGCGCAGGAACGTCATGCGCAGCAGCGGCCCGGTGCGCAGGTCGAAGGGGCGGGCGAACTCCTCGCGGGCCAGGGCCCGGATCCCGTCCTCGCCGCCGGGGCCGCGCAGGTGGGCGCAGTCCACGACGGTGAGCTGGGGCGGCAGGTCGTCCGCGACGACCTGGACGGGCTCGCCGTTCTCCTCGGCGAACGTGGTGCGCAGGGCCTCGTGGCGGCGGGCGATCTCGTGGACGCAGCGCCGCCAGACGCCGATGTCCAGCGGGCCGGTGACACGCAGTGCGCCGGGCACGTTGTAGGCGGCGCTGCCGGGGTTGAGCTGGTCGAGGAACCACAGGCGCTGCTGGGAGAACGACGCGGGGAACCGGCTGCGCCGCGTCGTGCGCCTGCCGCGCAGCCGCTCGGCCAGCAGGGCACGCTTCTGCTCGGCCGTCAGCCCCGCGAGGTCGATGCCGCTCACCTGACCACTCCGTTCGCTTCTCCGCCCGCGCGGCGGAACGTGACCCGCATCGTCTCCGCGTACCACCCGGCTGCCACGCGCGCGTCGCTCACCTGACCACTCCGTTCGCTTCTCCGCCCGCGCGGCGGAACGTGACCCGCATCGCTCACGAGGGGTCCTCCTCTTCGCCGTTCTCCGCCGCCAGCAGCGCGCGGAGTTGTGCTTCCACTTCGTCGTCCGACAGGTCCGCCAGGGCCTCGTCCTCCGCCGCGTCGCGGTCGAGGACCTCGATGGCGTCCTCGCCGGTGCCGTCCCCGTCGCCGCCGACCGCCAGCAGGGCGACGGTGTGGGCGACGGTCGGCGCGTCGAAGAAGCGCCGCAGGTCGAGTTCGGCGCCGAACCGGGCGCGGATCCGGGTGCCGATCTGCACGGCGGCGAGGGAGTGGCCGCCGAGGGCGAAGAAGTCGTCGTCCACGCCGACCCGGTCCACGCCGAGGATTTCCTGCCAGATCTCCGCGACGGCCCGCTCCTGGTCCGTGCCCGGCGCCACGTAGGGGGTGGCGAGGTCGGGGCGGGGGTG
>NZ_JBPQTQ010000119.1:0-20700 GCF_051386415.1 Streptomyces sp. URMC 129 | reverse complement strand
GGCGGCACCCGGACCGGGTGCCGCCCCCCTGCCGCGCTCGCGGGATCAGTCCTCGGCGGCGGCCTCGTCCGTGGCGTGGTCGGTGGCCTCGCCGGTCGCCTCGCCCTCGGCGGCCTCCTGCTCGGTGGCCGCGTCGCCGGCGGCCTCGTCGTCGGCCCCCTCGGTCGCCTCCGGGTCGGGCGTGCCGGTGTCCTCGGCGGAGGGCGTCGGGGAGGGCGTCCCGGCCGTCTCCGGGCCCCACTCGCCCTGGTAGATGCCGGTGTCCGGGACGACCCGGGCGTGCAGCCCGATCTCGCCGGTCTCGCTCAGCGTGAAGACGACGTGCTGCGCGTTGCCCAGGGCCACGTCGGTGTCCGCCGGGTCCTCCAGGTAGGCCGCGGCGTCGCCGTCGCCCGAGCCCAGGCCGACCGACCCGCCCGCGGGCACCACGACGGCGTCCTCGCCCTCGGCGGGGATCAGCTCGACCCGGCCGCCCGAGCCGGGCAGCGCGATGGACTCCAGCGTCTGGTCCTCGGTGCCCTCGTTGAACAGCCGCGCGCTGATCGCGCCGGGCCCGTCACCGGACTCGGGCAGGATCACATTGACGTTCTGGATCTTGATGTCATCGACCTGGGCGGCGGCGTTGTCCGGCTTGACCTTGCCGGTCTCGGCCCCGTTCCCGGCGCCGCAGGCCGTCAGCGCTGCGATCGAGAACGCGAAGAACGCGGCGGCTGAGCCGCGTCGAAGGCTGCTGCTCACGGCGGCGGCATCTCCTCGGACGGTGAAGGATGATCTCTCGCGCCACAGGGTACCGACCCCGGATTCGCCGCCCGCACCCGCCCCGGGCCGACAGGTGCGTGATGCACCCGGATGGAATGACGATCAAGAAACGAGCCTATGATCAATTCTTCGATGGGCGGGCCGTTGGCCGAGAGCTTTCCGCCAACCCGGACAAACCAGACAACTTTTGCTGATCGGCTGAACCTTTTTCTGTCCGTCCGCGTCTAGATCGGCAAACTTCCGCGCCCGCCGAACCCCGCTCTCACCTGCGGTTACCTGGTGTCCCGCGCTCCCCGAAGCACGTCACGGGCGCCCTTGTCAACCCCCGAGATGCGGTCTGACCTGCGAAAACGTCATTCAAAGGGACGTCTTCCCGTGTTAGCATGGAGAGCCACGGAAGGGGTACCTGTCACATGACGTTCAAGGTTGGCGACACCGTGGTCTATCCCCATCATGGGGCCGCGCTGATCGAGGCCATCGAAACCCGCCAGATTAAAGGTGTGGACAAGACCTACTTGGTGCTGAAGGTCGCCCAGGGCGACCTCGAAGTGCGCGTGCCGGCGGAAAACGCGGAGCTGGTCGGCGTGCGCGATGTTGTCGGGCAGGACGGTCTGGACCGGGTCTTCGAGGTGCTGCGCGCGCCGTATGCCGAAGAGCCGACCAACTGGTCCCGCCGGTACAAGGCGAATCTCGAGAAGCTGGCGTCCGGCGACGTGATCAAGGTCGCCGAGGTCGTGCGCGACCTGTGGCGCCGGGAGCGCGAGCGCGGACTGTCCGCCGGTGAGAAGCGCATGCTCGCCAAGGCGCGCCAGATCCTCGTGAGCGAGCTCGCTCTCGCGGAAGCCACCAATGAGGACAAGGCCGAGTCCCTTCTGGACGAGGTCCTCGCCTCCTGAGTCTCCCGAAGCCGAGCCCGTCGCACGCCTAAGACAAGCACCCGCCACCATCCGCGGGTCCGCCCATTCTTTCGGATCCCGGCCTTCCCCCACCACCGGATTCCGCACCACCACGGGATGTCGGGAACGGCGGGAGCGCCGGAACGGCCGGTGTGCGACTCGTGCCGCAGCGCCCGAAGGCATTTTCCCCATATGCCGCACGGGCGCTGTGGCATGTACGGATCGTTCGTCCACAGCGTGCCGGGACCGTGGAACTCGCTCGACCGGCCTGTCACGGAAGGGTCCGATCGTGTGGTCCCCGGCACGCTCAGGCCATACCCAACACCACCCTGCAAACAAACCTGCACCCGTCGCCCAATGACAGACACCACACCCTCCCGCGCCCGGCCGCCGCGCACCGCCGCCGTCATCCCGGCCGCGGGCAGCGGCCTCCGGCTCGGCCCGGGAGCCCCCAAGGCGCTGCGCCCGCTGAGCGGCACGCCCATGCTCGTCCACGCCGTCCGCGCCATGGCGCGCGCCCGCGCGGTGAGCCTCGTCGTCGTCGTGGCCCCGCCGGGCGAGGTCGCGGCCGTCCGTTCCCTGCTGGACGAACATCCCCCGCCACCCGCGGTGGAGCAGCTCGTCGTGCCCGGCGGCGCCACCCGGCAGCAGTCCGTGCGGCGCGGCCTGGACGCGCTGCCGGACGACATCGAGGTGGTCCTCGTGCACGACGCGGCCCGCCCGCTCGTCCCCGTCGACACCGTGGACGCCGTGGCCGCCGCCGTGCGGGCCGGGGCGCCCGCCGTGGTGCCCGCCCTGCCGGTCACCGACACCGTCAAGCAGGTCGCCGCCACCACCGCCGCCGGCGTGCCCGAGCCGGTCGTCGCCACGCCGGACCGTTCGCTGCTGCGTGCGGTGCAGACGCCCCAGGGGTTCGATCGCGCCACCCTGGTCGAAGCGCACACCAAGCTGGCCGACGCCGACGTCACCGACGACGCCGGGATGGTCGAACGGCTCGGCGTGCCCGTGGTGCTGGTGCCCGGGCACGAGGAGGCGTTCAAGGTGACCCGCCCGCTCGACCTCGTGCTCGCCGAGGCCGTGCTCGCCCGCCGGAGGAAGAACGATGGCTTCTGAGGCCGCCGCCGCGCCGCCCGCCCCCGCCGCGCCCCCGCTGCCCCGGATCGGCGTGGGCACCGACGTGCACGCGTTCGAGGCCGGCCGCGAGCTGTGGTGCGCCGGGCTGCACTGGCCCGGCGCCGGGTTCGGCCTCGCCGGGCACTCCGACGGCGACGTCGCCGCGCACGCCGCCTGCGACGCTCTGTTCTCCGCCGCCGGGGCCGGCGACCTCGGCGCGCACTTCGGCACCGGCCGCCCCGAGTGGTCCGGCGCCTCGGGCGTGACCCTGCTCGCCGAGGCCGGGCGGATCGTCCGCGCCGCCGGTTTCGACATCGGCAACGTGGCGGTGCAGGTCATCGGCGTCCGCCCGAAGATCGGCACCCGGCGCGCGGAGGCCCAGCGGGCGCTGTCCGACGCGCTCGGCGCGCCCGTCTCCGTCTCGGGCACCACCACCGACGGCCTCGGCCTGACCGGCAGGGGCGAGGGCCTGGCCGCGATCGCCACCGCGCTGGTGCTGCCCCGCCCGGCGGCGCCCGGAGACGCCCGGTAACACTGGACGCGTACGGTCCTCCGCCCTCACCCCCACATCGAGGAACAACGTGTCCGTCATCTCCCGCACGCTTCCCGACGCGGTCAAGGCCCTGCTCGACAGCGCCCCCCACCTCGTGCTGGCCACCATCCAGCCGGACGGCAGCCCTCAGCTCTCCCCGGTCTGGGGCATGCGCGACGGCGACGAGGTGCTGATATCGACCACCGTGGGCCGCCGCAAGGAGCTGAACCTCCGCCGCGACCCGCGGGTCAGCGTCCTGGTCCGGCCCTCCGCCTACGTCTACGCCGAGATCCGCGGCACCGCCACGATCACCCCCGACCCCGAGCGGCGGCTCGTGGACGAGCTGTCGCGCCGCTACACCGGCCGCCCCTACGCCGAGTTCAACCCGCGCTCGGTCCACGACGCCCCCCGCGTCGTGATCCGGGTGAGCCCGCGCAAGATCCACACCCAGGGCCTCGGCTGAGCGCTCCGGCTCCTCCGTGCCCGGCGGCGCGGGGGAGCCCCCTCGCCCACTACTCTTGACGCGTGACCATTCGCCTGTACGACACCAGCACCCGGCAGATTCGTGACTTCGCCCCGCTCGTCGCGGGCCGCGTCTCGATCTACCTGTGTGGTGCCACCGTGCAGGCCGCGCCGCACATCGGGCACATCCGCTCGGGGCTCAACTTCGACATCCTGCGGCGCTGGTTCGCCTACCGCGGGTACGAGGTGACGTTCATCAGGAACGTCACGGACATCGACGACAAGATCCTCGTCAAGAGCGCCGAGCAGGGCCGCCCGTGGTGGGCCATCGGCTACGAGAACGAGCGCGCGTTCGACGCCGCCTACACGGCGCTGGGCTGCCTGCCGCCCAGCTACGAGCCGCGCGCCACCGGGCACGTGCCCGAGATGGTCGCGATGATGCGCACCCTCGTCGACCGGGGCCACGCCTACGCGTCCGACGGCAACGTGTACTTCGACGTGCGCAGCTTCCCCGGCTATCTGGGCCTGTCCAACCAGGACCTCGACCACCTCCTCCAGCCCGGCGACGACGGCGAGACCGGCAAGCGCGACCCGCGCGACTTCGCCCTGTGGAAGGCGGCCAAGCCGGGCGAGCCGAGCTGGGAGACGCCCTGGGGCCCCGGCCGCCCCGGCTGGCACCTGGAGTGCTCGGCCATGGCGCACAAGTACCTCGGCCCGGTCTTCGACATCCACGGCGGCGGCATCGACCTGATCTTCCCGCACCACGAGAACGAGATCGCCCAGTCCCGGGCGGCCGGCGACGAGTTCGCCCGCTTCTGGGTCCACAACGCGTGGGTCACCATGAGCGGCGAGAAGATGAGCAAGTCGCTGGGGAACTCGGTGCTGGTCTCCGAGATGGTCACCCGCTGGCGCCCCATCGTCCTGCGGTACTACCTGGGCACCCCGCACTACCGCTCCACCATCGAGTACAGCGACGAGGCGCTGGCCGAGGCCGAGGCCGGCTTCGGCCGGATCGAGGGCTTCCTCCAGCGCGCGGGCGAGCAGCTCGGCGAGATCGTGCCCGCGCCGGCCGTGCCGGACGACTTCGCCGCCGCCATGGACGAGGACCTCGGCGTCCCGCAGGCGCTGGCCGCCGTCCACACCACGGTCCGGCAGGGCAACGCGGCGCTGGCCGAGGGCGACAAGGAGTCGGTCGCCGCGCTGGCCTCCCAGGTGCGGGCGATGCTCGGGGTGCTCGGCCTCGACCCGCTGGACGCCCAGTGGGCCGCCGCGGGCGGGCGCGGCGAGACGCTGACCGGCGTGGTGGACACGCTCGTCCGGCTCGTGCTGGCGCAGCGCCAGGCCGCCCGGGAGCGCAAGGACTACGCGACCGCGGACGCCATCCGCGACGACCTCCAGTCGGCCGGCCTGGTGATCGAGGACACCCCCAACGGTCCGCGCTGGGAAATCGGCTAGACCGGCCAGAAGGAATCAGGTACCCCACCCATGCCAGGCAACAGCGCGCGTCCCAACCGCCGCACATCCCAGAAGAAGGGCCCGCAGATCGGCAGCGGCGGCCAGAGCCGCCGCGCCCTGAAGGGCAAGGGCCCCACCCCGCCCGCCGAGATGCGCAAGGGGCACCCCAAGCAGCGCGCGGCCGAGGCCAAGGCGCGCAAGCAGCAGTCCGGGCGCGGCCGGTCCGGCGGCGCCCCCGGGCGCGGCGGGAAGTCCGCCGCCGAGCTGGTCGTCGGCCGCAACCCGGTGGTCGAGGCGCTGCGCGCGGGTGTCCCGGCGCGGACGCTGTACGTGCAGCAGTTCCTCGACACCGACGACCGCGTCACCGAGGCCGTCAAGCTGGCCGTGGACCGCGGCGGCGTGCACCTGGTCGAGGCGCCCAGGGGCGAGATGGACCGGATCACGGGCGGCCTCAACCACCAGGGCCTGGCCCTCCAGATCCCGGCCTACGAGTACGCCCACCCCGACGACCTGGCCGCCGACGCGGCCGACGCCGGGCAGGACCCGCTGATCGTGGCGCTCGACGGCGTCACCGACCCGCGCAACCTCGGCGCCGTCGTCCGCTCCGTCGCCGCGTTTGGCGGGCACGGTGTGGTGGTGCCCGAGCGCCGGGCGGCCGGGATGACGGCGGGCGCGTGGAAGACGTCGGCCGGTACGGCGGCGCACACCCCCGTGGCCCGCGCGACCAACCTCACCCGCGCCCTGCAGGGCTACCAGAAGGCCGGGCTGATGGTGGTCGGCCTGGCCGCCGACGGGGAGACGGACCTGGCGGACCTGGAGGCGCTGGCCGGTCCCGTGGTCGTCGTCATCGGCAGCGAGGGCAAGGGCCTGTCCCGGCTGGTCGGCGAGACCTGCGACGTGCGGGTCCGCATCCCGATGCCGGGCGGCGTCGCCGAGTCGCTCAACGCGGGCGTGGCCGCCGGGATCGTGCTGTACGAGGCGGCGCGCCGCCGCCGCTGAGCGCGGCCCCCGGGCGGGCTTGACGGGTCGCGGACAGTCTTTGTCCGGTCAAGGCAGTGTCTTAAACCTCTGTCACTCGGTTAGATGAGTGTGGACACCAAGACACCCCGCGGCCTCTCGATGGACGAGTCGGTGCTGAGCACGGTCAAGGTGCCGTGCGATCCCGCCCAGGTCATCGTGAACCACGCCAGTTTCCGGGTGCAGCTCGCCACCCCGCCCCCGGTGAGCATCGCGGTCAGTGATACCGCGTCCCTGACCCGGGTCCCCGCCGCCGCGGCGCGCCGCCGCCCGCTCGTCTGGAGCGGCCGGAGCGCGCCGGGCGACCCGGGCGCGACCATGCTGCTGGACGCGGTGCGCGAGGCCGGGCACACCCCCGGAACCGACGCCGACGCCCTCAGCACGCAGGTGCTCCCGCGCGTCGACGCGGGCACCGGCCCGCTGCCGGTCGTCGGCCCGCGCTCGCCCCGGGCGCCGGAGACCACCCAGGTGCTGCCCCCGGTCGTGCTCCGGCCCGAGGAGCCGGAGGGACCGGCCCAGGAGCGCCCCCGGCCCGCCGACGGGCGGCAGGCGTACCACCCGGGACGCCACCTGAGCCTGGGCGTGGTGCTGCTGCCGCTGCGCCTCCTGCTCGGCTTCGGCGCGATCTACGCCGGGATGGGCAAGCTGACCGACCCCGTCTACTTCGACGGCGGCGAGCGCGGCTCCCTCTATGCCTGGCTCGACACCCTCCAGCCGTGGACCGCCGCGGCCCCGCTGCACGACTGGGCGCTGGCGCACCCGGTCGGGGCCGGGCTCACCGTGGCCTTCACCCAGATCATCGTGGGCGTGCTCACCATCTTCGGCCTGTGGCAGCGGCTGGCCGCCGGGCTCGGCGCGCTGCTGTCCCTGGCGCTGCTGGTGACCGTGAGCTGGGGCAACGGCCCGGCCTACGACACGCCCGACGTCATCCTGGCCGCCGCCTGGTCGCCGCTGCTGATCGCGGGCGCCCCCGTCTACTCGCTGGACGCGCGGCTGGCGGGCGAGGCGTGGCGCAGGCTCGGCCCCCGCGCGCCGCTGTCCGACCTGCGCCGCCGGGTGCTGCGCCGGGGCGCGGTGCTGGCCACCCTGCTGCTGGGCTGCGCGCTGCTGATCGGCTCGCTGCTGGGGAGCGCGGTGCGGTCGTCGCAGTTCGTCACTGTGCCGGAGCCGGGCGAGCCGCCGCGCAACCACCGGCCGGGCCAGCCGCTGCCGCGCGACGAGGAGGAGTCCGCCGCCGAGGAGACCGAGGAGCGGACCGAGGAGGAGGCCACCGCGGAGGAGCCCGGGGCGTCCGAGGGCACCGCCGAGGAGTCGGAGTCGGCGGATCCGGACGCCGGGTCCGGCGCGGCGTCGGACGGGCCGACCCAGGAGGTGCCGCCGACCGAGCACACCGTGCCCGCGCCGCAGCAGCCGTCCTCGCCCGAGCAGTCGTCCCCCGTGGAGGCGCCTCCGCCCTCCCCGCCCGGCGCCGGGGACGCCGGGGAACCTGCCGAGGAGTCGCCTACCGAAGAGGGAGGTGACGGGAGCAGCCTCAGCCCCATCGGCGGGCTGCTCGGTTAGGTGGGGTTCTCGGGCACTGAGATGTGACCGGCGCCACGGGAACCCGTGGCGCCGGTCGGACAGGACGGCGTCGCGCGAGCTTTTCGCGTCCCCGCCGGGACGTGCCGGTGCCCGCCCCGGGCCGGTACGTCCGCGTCGGGAGCCAGGTCTCCCGGCTGGTCGGCGGCGAGGAGCCGGTGGTCGCCGACCCGCACCGGCGCGAGGTCTGGATGCTCTCTCCGGACGGGATCAACGGATGGCTCCCGGAGCCCGCCGGCGGCGGCACGTCCGCATGCGGGACCGCGATCAGGCCGCAGCCGCCGGCCACCCCGGCCACATGGCCCGTCCGGCCCACGAGGGCGGCGACGAGCCGCCCCGGCGTGGGGCTCGTACGACCACCTCGCGTCGCCGCCCACCGACCCCGACGCCCTGCCCGACGTCGTCCACGAGGAGACCGGGGCCAGGGGAACAGCCCGGACGGGGCGGCGTTCGGGGCCGTGGGCGCACTCATCGCGGAATCGCTGATCCCGCCGGACGTGGCCGCCGCCCTCTGTCGGGTCGCGGCGGAGGTTCCGGGCGTCGCCCCGGTCGGCGGCGCGGCCGGTGCCATGAACGGGTACGGCACGCTGGAGCCCGGCACCGTCCTCGGCGGCACCGCGGTGCGGGGGCGGGTCGTGGTGGTCCGGGTGGTGCCGCCTGATGTGCCGCCCGGCCGCGTGCGGTCGTCAGCCCTGCAGCTCCCGGGCCGCCGCCCTCTGTCGGGTCGCGGCGGAGGTTCCGGGCGTCATCCCGGTCGGCGGCGCGGCCGGTGCGGTCGGCCGGGAGGGCATCGCCGTCGCCCGCACCGGGGAGACGCGCGGCGCGAGGACCGAGTGGATCTCCGGCCCCGGGACCTTCTGTACCTCGGCGAGCGCACTGCGGTGTGGGGCGGGTCGTGGTGGTCCGGGTGGTGCCGCCTGATGTGCCGCCCGGCCGCGTGCGGTCGTCAGCCCTGAAGCTCCCGGGCCGCCGCCCGCAGGTCCTTGGCGGTGTCGATCGCCCGCCAGTACGCGCCCTGCGGCAGCGGGAAGCCGGCCAGCCGGCGTTCCCGCGCCAGCCGGGGGAACGTGGTCCGCTCGTGGTCGCCGCGGTCCGGGAGCAGCTTGGTGAACTCGGCGGCGAAGACGTAGACACCGGCGTTGATGAGATACGGCGACGGCGGCGCCTCGATGAAGTCCAGGACGTGGCCGAACTCGTCGGTCTCGACCGCGCCCCACGGGATGCGCGGCCGGGCCAGGGCGAGCGTCGCGAGGGCGTCGCGCTCGGCGTGGAACGCGGCCATCTCGCGCAGCGAGAAGCGCGTCCAGACATCGCCGTTGGTGGCGAACCACGGCTCGTCGGGGCGGGGCAGCGCGGCGGCGGCGTACTTCAGGCCGCCGCCGCGGCCCAGGGGCTCGCTCTCCACCACGGTGCTGACCCGCAGCGGCAACTCCGCCCCGGCCAGCCACTCCTGGAGCACCTCCGCGAGGTGCCCGCACGAGATGACGGCGTCGGTGACGCCCTCGGCGGCGAGCCAGGTCAACTGGTGGCCGATGATCGGGACCCCGGTGCCGGGAATCTCCACCATCGGCTTGGGCCGGTCGTCGGTGTACGGCCGCAGCCGGGAGCCCTGGCCTCCGGCCAGGACCACGGCCTGTGTGGGCAGCGGGGCATCGGTCATGCCCGCAGCCTATGCGGCGTCAGCGGGCGTCCGCGACCTCCGCGACCCCGGCGGCGAAGGAGGTGTCACAGACCGGGCGGGCGTGCTCCTGGGCGCGCTTGGCGCTGCCGTACTTCTCCACCGCGGCCTCGCCCAGGGCGTGGGCGATGTCGGCGCAGTGCGGGGCGAGCGACGGCTCGCGGTCGACCGCTTCCTGAAGCTCGGTCAGGGCGACGCTCGGGTCCTCCTGGCGCAGCGTGGTGATCAACTGCTCCTTGAGGACGTCCTGCGGCTCCTGCTGCTTCCGCTCGGCGGCAGCGGTGAGCATCTGGGTCTCGGACGGGGCGGCGACCCACGGCACGCGGGTGACGGCCAGCGTCCCGGAGAGGACCAGGACGACCGGGAGGGCGATGGCGAGACTTCTGCCGATGTGACGGAGTGCCTGATTCACTGGAGCCTTCCTCGCATGAACGATGACGGGCGTGCCCGATCGTAGCGAGGAGTAGTGATTTGGTGACATTTCGCCACCCTCACGGGTGAAAAGCTCCGGGAAAATTCGATTTTTCGGTTGACGAAAGGGGGGCCGTGCTCCCGCCATGGGGAACGGGAGCACGGCCCCGGGGGTGGGCTTTCCGCTCGCTCAGTCGCTCAGTCGCTCGCCGGAGCCGGAGGCGAAGACGTGGGTCTCGCCGGGGCGCGGCACCACGTTGAGCGTGGCGCCCTTGGCCGGCACGTGGCGGCTGTCGACGCGGATGACGAGGTCCTTGACCGCGCCGCCGAACTCGGCGGTGCCGTAGACGTAGGCGTCGGCGCCGGTCTCCTCGACCACGTTGACCGTGACCGCGAGGCCGTGGGCCTCCTTCTCGTCCGCCTTCGTCAGCGCGGCGCCCTCGGCGCCCTCGCCGTCGACGATCGCGAAGTGCTCCGGGCGGCAGCCGACCACCACGGTGGTGTCGCCCTTGCTCTGGGCCTCGGAGAGGGCGGTGCGCGCGACGGGGACGACGCTGTTGCCGAACTTCACGCCGCCGTCGGTGATCGGCACCTCCACCAGGTTCATCGCCGGGGAGCCGATGAAGCCCGCGACGAAGAGGTTGGCGGGCTTGTCGTACATGTTCCGCGGGGTGTCGACCTGCTGGAGGATGCCGTCCTTGAGGACCGCGACCCGGTCGCCCATGGTCATGGCCTCGACCTGGTCGTGGGTCACGTAGACGGTGGTGACGCCCAGCCGCCGCTGGAGGCCGGCGATCTGGGTGCGGGTCTGGACGCGGAGCTTGGCGTCGAGGTTCGACAGCGGCTCGTCCATGAGGAAGACCTGCGGCTCGCGGACGATGGCGCGGCCCATGGCGACGCGCTGCCGCTGGCCGCCGGAGAGCGCCTTGGGCTTGCGGTCGAGGTACTCGGTGAGGTCGAGGATCTTGGCGGCCTCCTCGACCTTCGTGCGGATGTCCGCCTTGTTGACCCCGGCGATCTTGAGCGCGAAGCCCATGTTCTGCGCGACGGTCATGTGCGGGTAGAGCGCGTAGTTCTGGAACACCATGGCGATGTCCCGGTCCTTGGGCGGCAGGTGGGTGACGTCGCGGTCACCGATGCGGATCGCCCCGCCGTTGACGTCCTCCAGGCCCGCGAGCATCCGCAGGGAGGTGGACTTGCCGCAGCCGGACGGGCCGACCAGGACGAGGAACTCGCCGTCCGCGATCTCGATGTCGAGCTGGTCGACGGCGGGAACCTCGGCTCCCGGGTAGATCCGGGTGGCCTTGTCATAGGTGACCGTTGCCATGTCGCGTTGTCTCCTTCTACCGGCAGGAACGTGCCGGACGATCCGAGTAGGAAGGTGTTACGTCCGTGTGAAGGGACGCAGGGTGAACCTAACGCGAAGGGGACGGAAAAGTCAGCACCCGGTGAGCAAAAAGTGTTCATCGCATGATCGGGGAGCGAGTGGGCCGGGCGCGACGTTATCCGGCCGACTGGCCGATCGCGCCCGTGTAGGCTGTGGAAGACCCGCCGCCTTAGCTCAGTTGGCCAGAGCAGCTGTCTTGTAAACAGCAGGTCGTCGGTTCGAGTCCGACAGGCGGCTCTCTCGCTCCGGGGCCTCGCGGCCCGCGTGTCCGCCCGCGTGCGCCCCGGCCGGTCCGGTGTTGACGGGGCCCGGGACCGAACATACAAAGAGCGCGCTGGATCACCCACGATCGACAGAGGATCACGCATGCGCGGCGGGACCTTCCTTCACTTCCGCGCCGCGGGCGCAGCTCTCGTGCTGGACTGCACGGGCGACGGGCTGCCCCGGGTCGTGCACTGGGGCGAGGATCTGGGGGACCTGCCGGACAGCGCCCTCGCGGCCCTGGCCCGGGCCACCGTGCCGCAGATCGGGTCCAACACCCTCGACGGCGTGGTCCCGCTCGCCACGCTGCCCGAGCAGGCGTCCGGCTGGCTCGGCACCCCGGGGCTGACCGGGCACCGGGCCGGGGCCGACTTCTCCACGGCGTTCGCCGTGACCGCGCTGGAGACCGGGGAGCGGTCGCTGACCGTGACCGCCGAGGACGTGCGGGCCGAGCTGGAGCTGCGGCTCGACATCGAGATGACCGGCTCGGGGCTGGTGCGGCAGCGCGCCACGGTCACCAGCCAGGCGGAGGCGGACGCGCCGCCGTTCGACCTCGGGGGCGTCCTGCTGGCCCTGCCGGTGCCCGAGCGGGCCGTCGAACTGCTCGGCATGACCGGCCGTCATCTGCGTGAACGGAGCCCGCAGCGGCACGAGTTCACCATCGGGACCCATCTGCGGGAGAACCGCAGGGGCCGCACCGGCACCGACGCGGTCACCGTGCACGTGGCGGGCGAGCGCGGCTTCGGGTTCCGGTCGGGCGAGGTGTGGGGCCTGCACGTGGCGTGGAGCGGGAACCAGCGCTCGCTGGCCGAGCGCACCAACGCCGGGGTCTCGCTGCTCGCGGGCGGTGAGCTGCCGCTGGCGGGCGAGATCGCGCTCGGCGCGGACGACGCGTACACCACGCCGTGGGTCTACGGCGCCTACGGTCGGCACGGGCTGGACGAGCTGGCCGGGCGTTTCCACGGCTATCTGCGCGGGCGCGCGCACCACCCGCGCACGGCCCGGCCGGTCACGCTGAACGTGTGGGAGGCCGTCTACTTCGACCACGACCCGGCCCGGCTGACCGCGCTGGCGGACGCCGCCGCCGAGGTGGGCGCCGAGCGGTTCGTGCTGGACGACGGCTGGTTCCGGGGGCGGCGCGACGACCACGCGGGCCTGGGCGACTGGTACGTGGACGAGACCGTGTGGCCCGACGGACTGCACCCGCTGGTGGAGCACGTGCGCGGCCTGGGCCTGGAGTTCGGGCTGTGGGTGGAGCCGGAGATGGTCAACCCCAACTCCGACCTGGCCCGCGAGCACCCCGAGTGGATCATGGCGACCGGGGACCGGATGCCGCCGGAGTCCCGGCACCAGCAGGTCCTCGACCTCGGCCACCCGGGCGCCTACGCGTACATCCGGGAGCGGCTGGAGGCGCTGATCGGCGAGTACGCCCTGACGTATCTGAAGTGGGACCACAACCGGGACCTGGTGGACGCCGGGCACAGCCCGACCGGGCAGGCCGGGGTGCACGTCCAGACGCGCGCCGTCTACCGGCTGCTGGACGAGCTGCGCGCCCGTCACCCGCGCCTGGAGATCGAGTCCTGTTCCTCGGGCGGCGGCCGGGTGGACCTGGGCATCCTGGAGCGCGCCGACCGGGTGTGGGCCAGCGACTGCATCGACGCGCTGGAGCGGCAGCGGATCCAGCGGTGGACGGGTGTGCTGCTGCCGCCGGAGCTGATCGGCGCGCACGTCGGCGCGCCCGAGGCGCACACCACCGGGCGGACGCACCCGCTGGGCTTCCGGGCCGGGACCGCGCTGTTCGGGCACTTCGGCATCGAGTGGGACCTGACCCGGGCGAGCGCGGCGGACCGGGCGGCGCTGGGCGAGTGGATCGCGCTGTACAAGCGGCTGCGCCCGCTGCTGCACGCAGGGACGGTGGTGCGCGGCGACCACCCGGACCCGGCGCTGTGGGTGCACGGGGTGGTCGCGCCGGACCGTTCCCGCGCCGTGTACGCGCTGGTGCAGATGGAGACGGGCGTGGTGGCGCCGCCCGGCACGGTGCGGCTGCCGGGGCTCGACCCGGTGGCGGAGTACCGGGTGGCGCCGCTGCGGCCGGGGGACCGCCCGGCCGGCCCGGCGGCGGACCTGCCGCCCTGGTGGGGCGAGGGGGTGCGGCTGCCGGGCCGGGTGCTGGGCGGGGTCGGGGTGCGGGCGCCCATCCAGTTCCCCGAGCGGCTGGTGCTGCTGGAGGCGGTGCGCGTCACGCCTGCCGTCACGCCCGCCGGGGGATGAGGACGACCTTGCCGATCGTGCCCCGCTGCTCCAGCGCGCGGTGGGCCGCGGCGGCCTCGGCCAGCGGGAAGTGGTGGACCAGCGGCACCAGGGTGCCCGCGGCGGCGTGGGCCAGGGCCTCCTCCTCCAGCACCCGCAGGTTCTCCTCGCCGCCGATCTTCTCGAACAGGGCCGGGCCGAGGACCGGCCGGCTGGTGATCTCGCGCTCGGCCAGCTCCGCGTCCGGCAGGGTGGCCCAGTCGCCCGCTTCGGGGCCGGTGCCGCCGGCGGCGTAGCCGTAGGGGATGTGGGTGCCGCCGGGCGCGACCAGGCGCATGGCGGTGCGTCCGAGGTCGCCGCCGACGCCCTCGAAGAGCCAGGTGACCGGCCGGTCGCCGAGCTTGGCGCGGATGTGGTCGGCCCAGCCGGGCCGGTTGTAGTCGACGGCGAGGTCCGCGCCGAGGTCGCGCACGGCGTCGGCCTTGGCCGGGCCGCCCGCGGCGCCGATCACCGTGGCGCCCTTGAGCTTCGCGTACTGGACGAGGAGCGCGCCGATCCCGCCGGCCGCCGCGAGGACGAGGACGGTGTCGCCCTCGGTGACGTCCGCGAAGCGGAGGATGCCCATGGTCGTGCGGCCGGTGCCGATCATGGCGATGGCGCGGTCCTCGGAGAGGTGGTCGGGCAGCGGGTGCAGGCGCTCGGGGCTCGTGACGGCCAGTTCGGCGTAGCCGCCGGGGACCATGCCGAGGTGGGCGACGACGCGCCGGCCGAGCCAGGACGGGTCGACGCCCTCGCCCACCTCGTCCACGGTCCCGGCGACCTCGCGGCCGGGCACGGTGGGCAGCTCCGGCGCCGGGAAACGGCCGCCGACCGGGCCCTGGCGCAGGGCCGTGTCGACCACGTGCACCCCGGCCGCGGTGACGGCGACGCGCACCTGGCCGGGTCCGGCGTGGGGGTCGGGCACCTCTTCGTAGCGCAGGTTCTCCGCGGGGCCGAAGGCGTGCAGACGGATGGCGTGCATGAGGATCTCCTCGCGTTGGATCAGATGATCCAACGATGTGACTTCAAGGGCACTTGAAGTCAAGGTGCGCGGACGCCGCCCCGGAGACGCCCCCCGGACGCGCGAGGACCGGCGGCTCCCGCTCAGGGGTGCCGCCGGTCCTCCGCCGCGTGGTGCCCGGTGCCGTCCGTCAGACGTTCACACCGAAGTCCTGCGCGATGCCCGCCAGGCCCGAGGCGTAGCCCTGGCCGACCGCCCGGAACTTCCACTCCGCGCCGCTCCGGTACAGCTCGCCGAAGATCATCGCCGTCTCGGTGGAGGCGTCCTCGGTCAGGTCGTACCGGGCGATCTCCGCGCCGCCCGCCTGGTTCAGCACGCGGATGAACGCGTTCCGCACCTGGCCGAAGTTCTGCCCGCGGTTGTCGGCGTCGTGGATCGAGACGGGGAAGACGACCTTGTCGACCTCGGCCGGCAGGGCCGCCAGGTTGACCTTGATCTGCTCGTCGTCGCCCTCGCCGGCGCCCGTCAGGTTGTCCCCGGTGTGCTCGATGGTGCCGTCGGGGGACTTCAGGTTGTTGTAGAAGATGAAGTGCTGGTCCGAGACGATCTTCCCGCTCGCGTTCACCCCGAGGGCGCTGGCGTCCAGGTCGAAGTCGGCACCGGTCGTGGTGCGGACGTCCCAGCCGAGGCCGACCGTGACGGCCGTCAGGCCCGGAGCCTCCTTGGTCAGCGAGACGTTTCCGCCCTTGGACAGGCTCACACCCATGGAGAAATCCCCTTAGTTCGATATCGCTCAGGGTCGCTTCGCGACGACGTTACTCTCACTGGTCCCAACGATGTCAGGGGGTCGCCCGGTTCCGGCCGGGTTTCGGGGAAAACACGAAGAAGAACAGGGAAAACCGGCGTGCGGCGCTGGGCCGGGCGGGGGATCATGGAACGCATGTCCGGTCCGTATGTCATCCGAGGCTCGGTCTCCCTCCCGGAGTCCGAGCTGCGCTGGCGCTTCTCCCGCTCCTCGGGACCGGGCGGACAGCATGTCAACACCACGGACACACAGGTGGAGGTCCTCTTCGACCTGGCGGCCACCACCGCGCTGCCGGAGGTGTGGAAGGAGCGGGCCCTCGACCGGCTCGCCGGCCGGCTCCACGACGGGGTGCTGACGGTCCGGGCCGGTGAGCACCGGTCCCAGTGGCGGAACCGGGAGACGGCCGCGCGGCGGCTGGCCGGGCTGCTGGCGGAGGCGTCGGCGCCGCCGCCGGGGCCGCGCCGGGCGACGCGGGTGCCGCGCGGGATCGTGGAGCGGCGGCTGCGGGACAAGCGGCGCCGCGCGGAGGTCAAGCGGGGGCGCTCCCGCGACCAGGGGTGGGACTGACGCCGCCGGGCGGGCGGTGGGCGGTCAGCCCAGGCGCCGGTATCCGGCGCGGTAGTACAGCAGGGGGCCGCCCTCGACGGACGGCAGCTCCGCGGCGAGGACCCGGGCGATCACCAGCGTGTGATCGCCGGCCGGGACCCGCTGCTCGGTGCGGCATTCGACGGTGGCCAGCGCGCCCTTGATGAGCGGGGCCCCGGTGTGCTCGCCGAGCACGTGCGGCACCTCCTGGAAGAGGAGCCGGTCGCTGAGCCGGCCCTTCATCGCGAACCGCCCGGCTATGGACCGGTGGCCCTCCGCGAGCAGGGACGCGGCCCACAGCGGCTGCCGCTCCAGCACCTCGTCCATCCGGGACCCGGTGCGGACGCTCACCAGCACCAGCGGCGGGTCCAGCGACACGGACAGGAAGGCCGTCGCCGTCATCCCGGCCGGCGCGCCGCGCGGCCCGTCCTCCTCGTCATGGGCCGTCACGAGCACCACCCCGGCGGCCAGCCGGGCCAGGGCACCGCGGAACTGCTCCTCGCTCACCCCTTCAGGATGCGGGAGACGCTGGTGCTGGGACTGCTGCGCTGGTACGGCCACGGTACGAAACGGTAACCGGCCTTCCGCAACGGCCGCATCGGGCCCGGGAACCAGAAAGGCCCCCCGAGCGTCCTACATCCCGCGACCGAGCACTTTCGTACTGTGACATGAATCACAGTAGGCAACTAATTGCTGACCCTGTGTACCTAGCGGGCAGCTCCCTGTGATTCAGTGGCCTGTATATCTGCACGTGCATTTCGCGCCCGGGGGAGTGATGGAAACGGAGACGGAGCCGTATGTGCGCCTCGCCTCACTGCGGGAGCTGCACCAGGTTGTCGCTCAGCTCAACACCGCCCGCAGCATGGCCGACACCCTCCAGACCATCGCGGACGGCGCCGTCGCCGCCCTGGGCTTCGAGCTGGCGGCGGTGAACCTGGTCAGACCCGACGGCGACCTCCTGGTCGCCGCCGTCGCCGGGAGCGACAAGGCCGAGGCCGCCATCGCCGGCCGGACGGGCTCCCGGGAGTCGTGGGAGCGCCGGCTGTCCATGGGGGAGCGCTGGGGGGAGCTCCGTTTCATCCCGTACACCGAGGGCTGGGTCCTCGACCACGACGACGTCCCGCAGTGGCACACCACCGGGCCCGCGCCGCGCTACCCCGACGAGTGGCACCCGATGGACCGGCTCTTCGCGCCGATGTACGCCTCGGACGGCGAGCTGCTGGCCGTGCTGGAGGTGGACAAGCCGCGCAACGGCCGCCGCCCCGGCCCCTGGGGCTGCGAGGCCCTCCAGCTCTACGCCTCCCAGGCCGCCATCGCCATCAGCAACGCCCGTCTGCGCGGCAACATGCAGCGGGCGCTCATCCGTCTTGAGCGGGAGCAGCAGGCGCTGCGCGCCAGCGAGGAGAGCTTCCGGCAGGCGTTCGAGTACGCGCCCAGCGGCATGGCCATCGCGGAGGTCGGCGGCGAGAGCCACGGCCGCCTGATCCGCGTCAACGACGCGCTGTGCCGGCTGCTGGGCCGCCCCGGCTCGGTGCTGCGCCGCTACAGCTTCGCCGACCTCGTTCACCCGGAGGACACCGGCGTCCTGCTGCGCACCTCCGCCGAGGGCGGCCGGGCCGAGCTGCGGCTGGCCCGGCGCGACGGCTCCTACGTCTGGGTCTCCCTGCGCAACTCGGTGGTCGCGGACGCCGCCGACGGCCCGCAGGTCCAGCTCACCCACGTCGAGGACATCGAGGAGCGCAAGCGCCACGAGCTGGCCCTCGCCCACCGCGCGAGCCACGACTCGCTCACCGGCCTGCCGAACAGCGCCGAGCTGCGCGCCCGCCTCGGCGGCCGGATATGTGACACCCCGCCCGACCGGTTCGGCCGGACCGCCACCCCCGCCGCCGACCGGGTCACCGACGCGTTCGAGGGCCTGGGCACCCCGCCGCCGCGCGCCTACGACCACCACGAGCACATCTACGCGCCGGACGCCCCGGGCGGCGACGGCAAGGGCCTGGCGGTGCTCTTCTGCGACCTCGACGGCTTCAAGTCGATCAACGACCGCTTCGGCCACGTCTGCGGCGACGCCGTGCTGGTCGAGGTCGCCCGCCGCCTGGAGCAGGGCGTGCGGGACAACGACACGGTCGCCCGCCTCGGCGGCGACGAGTTCGTGGTGCTGGCCGAGGGCCTGGGCCCGGCCGAGGCCTCCGACCTGGCGGTCCGGCTGCGCAACGGCATCATTCCGCCGATCCGGGTCGAGGGCCGTTCGGTGCGGGTCGGTGCCAGTTTCGGCATCGGCTGGGCGGCGTGCGGGATGACCACCGAGGAGGTCCTGGAGTCCGCCGACCAGCGCATGTACATCGAGAAGCGGTCCCGCTCCCAGGGCAGGCGGCGGGCGGGCTGAGCCGGGGCGCCGCGGAGCGGTCTCCCCTGTTCGCCCGAACGGGGTAGGCTCGCCAGTCGTAGTTGCGGTGGGGGAAGCGGTGACTAAGGAGCGGCAGGCGATGAGCGCGGGGACCAGCGGCAGGGGCACGCCCGAGGAGTCGGACGACCCGTTCGCGTACCTGTACCGCCCCGAGGGCGACGAGCCGCCGGCACAGGCGCACCAGGCGATGCGGCAGCCGTCGTACAACCAGGTCCGCCCGGTGGGGGAGCGGACCTACGGCGGCCGGCAGGGCTACCGGCAGCCCCAGGCGCCGCCCCAGCCCGACGCCCGCTACGCGGCGCCCGAGACCCAGACGAGCGGCATGCCGCCGTACCGGGGCGGCGGTCCGGGCGACCGGCGCCGCGCGCCGGACCCGGCGGACCAGCGGCGGAACGGGCTGCTGATCGGCGCCATCGCGGTCGTACTGGCCGTGGTGCTCGGCGTGGGCGCCGCGATCCTGTTCAGCGGCGAGGAGAACCAGGCGGGCGGCGGCGATCCGACGTCCGAACCCACGGGCAACGCCGACAACGAGCCGGACGACGAGGAGCCGACCGACCCGCCCTCCGACGGGCCGACCGACCCCGCCGAGCTCCCCGTGGCGGATCTCACGCAGCTCCAGTTCGGGGGCGGCGCGGGTCTGGAGTCCACGTTCACCGGCGCCCGGTCGGAGAGCGGCTCGTACATCGCCGTGCAGAACCGCCAGGGCGCGACGGTCACCTGGACGTTCGACTTCCAGGGCGACCCCGGCCAGTACTACTTCTTCACCGGGTACTCCACCGTCACCGACGGCCAGGGCATGGGCTTCTCGGTCAACGGCACGCCGCGCACCGACCCGGTGAACATGGAGGACTTCATGGACACCAGCGATGTGTTCGACGAGAGCTGGGTGCGCACCTACAACCTTGTCGACCTCGTGCAGGGCACGAACACGATCACGCTCACCTGCGACCGCCCCTGCGACGTCGCCATAGACCAGCTCTGGATCAGCGACTCCGAGGAGGGCTGAGGTCCGGCCGGGGCCGCGGCGGGCCGCTCAGCCAGGCGCCGCCGCGCATCACCCCGGCCACCTCGAAGTCCGCGTCCAGCACCACCAGGTCCGCGTTCCGGCCCACCTCCACCGAGCCCACCCGGTCGGCCAGGCCCAGCAGCCGCGCCGGGGTCGTGGACAGCGCCCGCACCGCGTCCGTCACCGGCAGGCCGTCCACGGTCACCGCGCGGCGCAGCGCCCGGTCCAGCGTGAGCGTGGAGCCCGCGATGGCGCCGCCCTCGGCCAGCCGGGCGACGCCGCCGGAGACCTCCACCCGCAGCGGGCCCAGCGGGTAGGTGCCGTCGCCCATCCCGGCCGCGGCCATGGCGTCCGTGACGAACGCCACCCGGTCCGGGCCCGCGGCGCGGAAGGCGAGGCCCAGCGCGGACGGGTGCAGGTGCGTGCCGTCGTTGATCAGCTCGACCGTGACCCGCTCGTCCTCCAGCAGCGCCGCGACCGGGCCGGGGGCGCGGTGGCCCAGCGGCGGCATCGCGTTGAACAGGTGGGTGGCCACGGTGGCGCCGGCGTCGACGGCCTGCCGCGTCGTCTCGTAGGTCGCGTCGGTGTGGCCGACGGCCGCGATCACGCCGTGGTCGCGCAGCAGGCGCACTGCGTCGATGCCGCCGGGCAGCTCGGGCGCCAGGGTCAGCATCCGGGCGGTGCCGCGCGCCGCGCCGAGCAGCGTGCCGACGGCCGCCCGGTCCGGGTCGCGCAGCAGCGCCGGCTCGTGGGCGCCGCGGCGGCCGGCGGCGAGGAACGGGCCCTCGAAGTGCAGGCCCGCCAGGTCGCCCTGCTCCACCAGCTCCGACAGCGCGCCCGCCTGGGCGGCGAGGTCGTCGAGGGCGCCGGTGACGGTCGAGGCGACCATGGTGGTGGTGCCGTGGGCGCGGTGGGCGGCGATGACGCGCAGCGCCTCCTCGGCCGTACCGGCGGAGAACGACGCGCCGCCGCCGCCGTGCACGTGGAGGTCGACGAAGCCGGGCACCAGCCAGTGCCCGGTCAGGTCCACGACGGACGCCGCGTCCACCCGCCCGTCGTCCGCGACGATCCGCCCCCCCTCGACCACGACCCGCCCAC
>NZ_JBPQTQ010000118.1:0-20743 GCF_051386415.1 Streptomyces sp. URMC 129 | reverse complement strand
GCCGTCAGACGGTTTCCGGCGCGGACGCCTGCCGCTGCGCGGGCGCGGAGACGGACGCGGTGGCCGATGCGGCGGCGCGTCGTGCTGCCCGCGCCACGGCGGCGGTCCGGTCGCGGCCACCCGCACGGGCACGGGCACGCGGACCGGCACGGCGCGGCCGGGGTCCGGGGGCTCTACCGGGCCGGGGACTCGCCGGTGCACACCCTGCCCGCGCACTGCAAGCTCGTCGCCGTCCTCGGCTTCGTCCTCGTCGTCGTCGCCACGCCCCGCGAGGCCGTCTGGGCGTTCGGCGTCCACGCCGCGCTCCTCGCCGCCGTCGCCGCCACCGCGCGCCTCGCGCCCGGGTTCGTCCTGCGGCGGATGCTCATCGAGCTGCCGTTCGTCACCTTCGCGCTGCTGCTGCCGTTCCTCGCCGAGGGCCCCCGCGTCGTCTGGCTCGGGCTCCCGCTCAGCGAGTCCGGCCTGTGGAGCGCGTGGAACATCCTCGCCAAGGGCACCCTCGGCGTCGCCGCCTCTGTGCTGCTCGCCGCCACCACCGAGCTGCGCGACGTCCTCCTCGGCCTCCAGCGCCTGCGGCTCCCCCCGCTCCTCGTGCAGATCGCCGCGTTCATGCTCCGCTACGCCGACGTCATCTCCGACGAGCTGCGGCGGATGCGGGTCGCGCGCGCGTCGCGCGGCTTCACCGCGCGCGGCGTCCGGCACTGGGGCGTGCTTGCCAGGACCGCCGGAGCGCTGTTCATCCGCTGCTACGAGCGCGGCGAGCGCGTCCATCTCGCCATGCTCAGCCGGGGATACGCCGGGACCGTGCCCGTCATCGACCGGCTCACCGCCGACCGCGCCCAGTGGGCCAGCGCCGCCGCCCTCCCCGCGATCGCGCTGGCGGCCTGTGTGCTGGGATGGACGCTATGACCCACGCCGCCGCCGCGCCCGGCGCCATACCGCCCGGCGACACCGTGCTCGACGTGTCCGGCCTCGCCTACGCCTACCCGGACGGCCACCAGGCCCTGTTCGGCGTCGACCTCACCCTCGCGCGCGGCGAGCGGGTGGCGCTCCTCGGCCCCAACGGCGCGGGCAAGACCACCCTCGTGCTGCACCTCAACGGCATCCTCACCGCCGGGGCGGGCAGCGTCCGCGTCGCCGGGCTGCCGGTCCGCAAGGACACCATGGCGGAGATCCGCCGCCGCGTCGGTGTCGTCTTCCAGGACCCCGACGACCAGCTCTTCATGCCCACCGTGCGGGAGGACGTGGCGTTCGGCCCGGCCAACGCGGGCCTGCGCGGCGCCGAACTGGACGCCCGCGTCACCCGCGCGCTCGAACGCGTCGGCATGGCCGGCTTCGCCGACCGGCCGCCGCACCACCTCTCGTTCGGGCAGCGCCGCCGCGTCGCCGTCGCCACCGTCCTCGCCATGGACCCCGAAATCCTGGTCCTCGACGAGCCCTCGGCCAACCTCGACCCGGCCGCCCGCCGCGAACTGGCCGACATCCTGGTCTCATTGGACCTCACGCTGCTGATGGTCACCCACGACCTGCCGTACGCGCTGGAGTTGTGCCCGCGTTCCGTCATCCTCAGCGACGGCGTCCTCGCCGCCGACGGCCCGACCCGCGAACTGCTCGGCGATGACGAGCTGTTGAGGCGACACCGGCTGGAACTCCCCTTCGGGTTCGACCCCTCGGCCGCGCGTCGCTGAGGCCGCCCGGCGGCCTGCTAAGATGCGACGCCATTCCCGGCGGGGGGCCGGAGCGGACCTGATGGAGGCGGCGGTGCGGCGCAGATCAACGGCGGCTCTCGGCCTCGCGGCCGTCCTCGCCCTGGCCGCCTCCCTCGGCCCGCCCGCGCGGGCCGGCGCGGACGGCTGCGGCACCGACCTTGGCACCGCCGCCGCCTCCGGCACCGCCGCCGCAGACGCACAGGCGGCCGTGCACGCGGCGGCCGACCCGGTGGGCACCGGCCAGGCGCTGACCGGCCTCGGCTGCGTGATCATGGTCAGCGACCCCCTGCTCCCCGCCGCCGACGGCGTGTACGTGGCGCCGCCCGAGGTCCGCGTCATCGGCACGGTCAACGGCCGCGAGCGCTGGGTCGCGATCAGCGACTGGAAGTGGCACGCCCAGCCCGGCTACCCGATGCCCGGCGCGCAGGCCGTCGCGCTGTGGTTCAACGTGCCGGTGGTCCCGATCGTCCAGGTCGTCCACCACAGCGGCACCACGTCCCGGTTCCCCTACACCAGCAGCGAGGACGCCGCCGAAGTGGGCCCGTACGGCGTCGCGTTCCTCCTCCAGCCGCGCACGACGGACTCGGACGTCAACATCGCCACCGGCCGCGTCGCCGTCGTCTTCGAGACCGCCGCGGGCACCTGCCGCGAGCTGACGGCGCGCGGCGCGTTCGCCCACGCCTGGGGCGGCTCGGCCGTCACCGGCATCGACGTGCACGCCTCGGGCGCCACGTTCGACTGGTCCGGCGCGACGTCGCAGCGCGCGCTGACGATCGGTGAGCCGACGCGCGTGAGCGGCTTCTGCCCCTGACGCCCCCTGACGTACCGCCGCGGGGGCGGCCGGTCAGGGCTGGTCGAACAGGGCGCTGACGGACTCGCCGTTGTGGATGCGGCGCATCGCCTCGGCCAGCGCGGGCGCGATGGACAGCACGCGCAGCTTCTCGGTGCGCTCCTCGTCCCGGATCGGGACCGTGTTGGTGCACACGATCTCCAGCACGCCCGGCTCCTCGCTCAGCCGCTTCAGCGCGCCGTTCGAGAACAGCCCGTGCGTACAGGCGATCCGGATCGACCCGACGTCGAACTCGCGGAGCCGCTGGAGCAGTTCGAGCACCGTGCTGCCCTTGGCGATCTCGTCGTCCAGCACGATCACGTCGCGGCCCGCGACCTCACCGATGACCGAGCTGATCTGCACCCGGTCGTCACTGAACCGCTGCTTCGCGCCCGCCGCCACCGGCACCCCCAGCATCCGCGCGAATGCCGCCGCCTCCTTGGCGTTGCCCAGGTCGGGGGAGACCACCACCGTGTTGCCCAGGTCCTGGCCCCGGAAGTGCGTCGCCAACTCCCGCAGCGCGTGCAGGTGATCCACCGGGATGCTGAAGAAGCCGTGCACCTGCGGCGAGTGCAGCGTCATCGCCAGCACCCGGCTCGCGCCCGCCGTCACCATCAGATCCGCGATCAGCCGCCCGCCGATGGAGATGCGCGGCGCGTCCTTCTTGTCGGAACGGGCGTACGCGTAGTGCGGCATGACCACGGTCGTCCGGGCCGCCGACGCGCCGCGCGCCGCGTCGAGCATCAACAGCAGCTCCACCAGGTGCTCCTGCACCGGGCGGATCAGCGGTTGCACGAGATAGACGTCGCGCTCGCGGCAGTTGGCCTGGAGCTGCACCTGGAGGCAGTCGTTGGCGAACCGGTCGACCCGCGTGGGCAGCAGCGGCACACCGAGGTGCGAGCACACCTCGGCGGCCAGCCGGGGGTGGGCGCTGCCACTGAAAACGGCGATCTCGCGCACGATCCGGTACCTCCTCGTTGGCCCGGAGCACACCCTACTGTGCCGTCAGGACCGCCCGGTCAGGAGCCCGCCCGCAGCACGTCCGCCACCACCGGCCCGGCGAACTCGCCGCCGTGCCCCGAGTCGGGCACCACGGCCGCCACCGCCAGGTCGTTGCGGTACCCGGTGAACCAGGCGTTCGGCTTCTCCTGCCCGTCCACCTCGGCCGATCCGGTCTTCGCCCCGACGTCGCCGCTCAGGCCCGCCATCGCGGCGGCGGCCGTCCCGTTGACCGCGGTCCGGTTCATGAGCGACCTCAACTGCTGTGCCGTGTCGGCCGACAGGCTCCCGGACGCCTGCGCGAGCTGCCGCCCGTCGAAGTCCGGCGGCACCAGATACGGCTGCTTGAAGCCGCCGTTCTGCACCGTCGCCGAAACCGACGCCATGGTCAGCGGGTTCATCCGCACGCCGCCCTGGCCGATGAGCGAGGCGGCCATCTGCGCGTCGGACTGGGTGGGCACCGTGCCGTCCATCGTCGTGACGCCGACCTGCCAGGCGAGGCCGAGACCGAAGACGTCACGGGCCTGGTCGCCGAGGTCGGCGTCGTCCAGCTCCGGTGCCTGGCTGATGAAGGCGGTGTTGCAGGACCGGGCGAAGCTGTCCGCGAAGGTGCCGTTCTCGATCTCGAACTCGTCGAGGTTCTGGAACCGCCAGCCGCCGTACTCGAAGTGCTTCGGGCAGGGGTGCGACGCGTCGGACGAGGCCAGGCCGCGGTCGATGAGCAGCGACGCGGTCACGATCTTGAAGGTCGAGCCCGGCGCCCAACTCCCTTCCAGCGCGCCGTTGAAGCCGTCGGCCGGCTTGTTGGCGACGGCCTGGATCGCGCCGGTGCTGGGCTGGATGGCGACCACCGAGCCCCGGCTGGTCTCCGCGACCGCCTCCTCGGCGGCCCGCTGGATCACCGGGTCGATGGTGGTCGGCACCACGCCCGGGGAGGGCTCCGCGATCTCCAGCAGGGAGGCGACGGTCTCGCCCTCCCCGTCCACGATCCGCGTCGCGGCCCCGGCGCTGCCGCCCGCCTGCTCGCCGTACCGCTCGGCCAGTTCGGTCAGGACGGGCGCGAGCGAGGGGTAGGTGTCGGCGTCGATCACGTCGCCGTTCTTGTCCAGCACCTTCACCGGCGGCACCTCGCTGACCGGCCCGGTCACGATGGACTGGCCCTCGGCGAGGTCGGGGTGCAGGACGGCCGGGGACCAGTCGACGACGGGGTCGCCGGTCGTGGCGTCGCGCACGACGGTCAGTGCCGAGTCGTAGGCCAGCTCGCCCTGCTGGTCCTCGTGGGCGACGGCGGCGCTGACGGAGAACGGGACCTTCTCGCCGCCGGGCGTCCCCGGCTCCAGGACCAGCTCCCCGAAGCCGCCGTCCTCGGCCAGCGCGGTCAGCGCGGCCTCGGCGTCCCGGGGCGCGTCGGTGAGCGCGGCGGCGGCAGCGGCGTCCCCGGCGGCCCAGGCATCGAGGAAGTCCCCGGCCGTGGCCACGACTTCTTCCGCGGTCGGCGGCCCGGTCTCGACGGCGGGCTCCTCTTCGCCCGGCAGTTCGTCCGAGGTGGCGGCGACGTTCCCCGCCGTGTCCTCGGCGTCGTCACCCCCGATGAGGGCGTACGCCCCGAACCCGACGGCCGAGACGACGGCCACACAGACCCCCGACACGACCGTGACCCGCTGCCCGTTCCGCATGCTCGTCCTGCACCTGCCCTATAAAAAGACCCCACCGGTCAGCGCAGCCTACCGGGTGCGCGCGGCCCGCTTCACACGCACCGGGGTCGGTCGGCCACCGCCCGCGTCCGCCGCCGTTTCCGGGGCCGTTTCCGTCGCCGGTTCCGCCGCCCGCCGCCGCCGGTCGCCGCCGGTCGCCGCCCGTCGCCGCCGGTCAGGGCAGCGGCTCCACCCGTGCCGGGACGTACTTGTGCCAGGGCGCCCAGAAGAACGGGTCGCGGCGGTCGGACAGAGTCAGCTCGTTCGGGGCGACGCCCGTCTGCCGCCGTTCGCCGTCCTCGCCGGGGTGGTCGAGACCGAGGCCGTTGGGCAGCGTGATGTGGCCGGTCCGGAGGATGTCGGTGACCTCCACCACCGTCTCGGCCGAGCCCCGCTCCGTCACCACGCGGACCCGCGAGCCCGTCTCCACCGCCAGCCGTTCCGCGTCCTCCGGACTCATCCGCAGCGCACCCTGTGCGTCGCGGCGGCGCCACGCCGGGTCGCGCATGATGGTGTTCGCCGTGAACGCGCGGCGCTCGCCCGCCGCCAGGACGAAGGGGTACTCCTCGCTCGTCCAGTCGCTGCGGGCGTCCACGAGCCCGCGCAACTCGTCGAGCAGGATGGGGATGTCGGCGTGGATGCGGCGATCGGGATGCCGCACGTAGTTCCAGGCGTCGGCGTAGTCGTCCACGGTGAACTCGACGCCCGCGGGGCTGTTCAGGATGGCGTCGAACAGCTTGCCGCCCAGCTCGTGGTCCGCGCCCGTGAAGCCTGCCCGCCGGACCGCCTCCGGCTGGGCGATCGCGGCCAGGTGGCCGATTCCCCACAGCACGGTCGCCGCACCGGCCCCCGGCGGCAGGGTCGGCCCCAGCGCCTCGTACAGCAAGTGGGGAAAAAGCGGCCGGAGTTCGGGCCGCGCGACGAGCATGGTGAAGAACAGCAGGGTGAACGCGTTCCGCCCGCCCTCGGCCGCCTTGCGCAGCGCGGCCACCACGTCGTCCTCGACCAGGCCGAGTTCACGCACCACGTCCGCGATGATGTCGGCCTCGGGCCGGGTGCCGGGCAGCGGGTCGACCACGGGCCGGCGGAGGTGGAAGCTGTTGCGCGGGAATTCGAAGTTGAAGAACGACGCCTCGTACTTCTCGAACTGGCTGCTGGCGGGCAGCACGTAGTCGGCGAGCCGCGCGGTCTCGGTGAACGCCACGTCGATGACCACGCTCAGTTCCAGCTCCGCCATCGCCTCCCGGAAGCGCGGCGAATCGGCCACCGAGTGCGCCGGGTTGCCCGCGTTGATCCACATCGCGCGGATGCGGTCGGGGTGGTCGGACAGCACCTCGTCCGCGATGGCGCTGGGCGGGAAAATGCCGCTGGCCAGTGGGGCGTTGGTGGCGGGCGTGTGCGTCGGGCCGTCGGTCCGCATGAGGGTGGCGGCGAGCGAGTCGGCCATCCGGGGCGCGACCGTCGCGTACGAGGCGGACAGCACGGCCCCGGCCAGGCGGTCCGCGACCGCACTCCACCGCCGCCGGCCGGCCATCCGGGGCAGCAGCGCCATCAGCGGCCGTGCGGTGAGCTTCATCGCCGCGAGCGTGACCCGTTCGCGGAGCGTCGGCTCGGGCGGCAGCGGGTGGGCGCTGGACGGGTACCAGGAGCCCATGACCGGGAACATCCACGAGTGCACATGCATCGCGCCCGGCTTGGCGAAGTTGCCGGTGAGGATCCACAGCAGCTTGCCGAGGTAGGACGTCAGCGTGCTGTTGGGCGCGTGTTCCAGGCCGAGGAACTCCAGGGTGGACACGCTGGCGGCGCTTCCGATGCGGCGGCCGGCGGCGCGGATCAACTCCTCGTCCACGTCGCAGCGTCGCGCGTAGTCCGCGATCGGGACATCGGCCAGCGCGGCCAGTACGGCGGGGGTGCCGGTGGTGTGCTCGGCCAGCCAGGCGTGGTCGATCAGATCCTCCTGGACCAGGACGGCGAGCATGGCGGCCAGACACCAGGCGTCGGTGCCGGGCTTGAGCCGGAGGTGGAAGTCGGCCAGCTCCGCGGTCTCGGTGCGGCGCGGGTCGAGCACGATGATCGACCGCTCCGGGTCGGCGGCGATGCGGCGCAGGGTCGTCCGGGCGTGGGGGAAGCTGTGGGACTGCCACGGGTTCTTGCCGAGGAACACCGCGACCTCGGTGTTCTCGAAGTCGCCCATGGTGTGGCCGCCGTAGAGCTGTTCGTCGACCCACGCCTCCGCGGTCTTCTCCTGCCCCAGCGCGTTGGAGGTGAGGCCGCCGCCGAGGCCGGTGAGCAACGCCCGGTCGTAGGCCGCCGGGAGATGATTCGCCTGGCCGCCGCCGTACTGGAGGATCGTGTGGCCGCCGAAGGCGTCACGGATGAGGGCCAGCTTGGCGGCGATCTCGCGGATCGCCGTGTCCCAGTCGATCTCGTCGTACCGCCCGTCCGGGCGCCGGCGCATCGGGGAGGTGATCCGGTGCCTGCCGTTCTGGTAGTGGTCGAGGCGCAGCGCCTTCTCGCAGGTGTAGCCGCCCGAGCGGTGGTGGTCCTTGTCGCCCCGGATGCGGGCGAACCGGCGGCCGTCGAGCGTGATCTCGATGCCGCAGTTGCACTCGCACAAGATGCACGCGTTCTTGCGTGCCGTGCTCGTCGTCGCCTGGTCCATTCCCGAACCGTCCCTTTCCCGCGGAGTGATTATGACGATCGGTATAGAATCACCACCGCAAAGCTAGGGGCGACCGCCGGGGACGGTCAACCCTTCCGGAAGGGGGTTCTGTCAGGCGACCTGATCGATCAAGTCCCTCAGGAGCGTGGAGAATTCCTCGCGCACGCGGTCCAGCGCCCGGGTGCTGCGCTGCGCCCTGGCCAGCACCAACGCCCCCTGGACAGTGGAGAGTCCGAGCGTGGCCAGCCGGTCGGCACGTTCCGCCGGGATGCCGTGCTGCCACAACGAGGCGGCCAGGGTGGCCTCCCAGGAGGCGAACGCCTCCCCGGCCGCCACGCGCGCCCCCGGCGCCTCGGCCTCGGCCAGCCCGCCCGCGGCGACCGGGCAGCCGGCGGTGAAGCCGGTCGCGACCAACTGCTCGCGGAAGAAGTCGACAATGGCGACGAAGGTCCCCACCGGCCCCTGCTCGGCGGCCAGCGCGCTGATGGTGGCCCCCATCGCCCGCCCCGCCTGCGCGGTCGCCGCCTCGGCCAACTCGGCCTTGCCGCCGGGGAAATAGTGATAGAGCGACCCGCGCGGCGCGTGCCCCTCCGCCATGACGTCGGCGATCGACGTCCCCGCGACCCCCCGCTCCCGGAACAACCGCACCGCGCTGCCCACCATCCGCTCCCGCGCGTCGGACCGTCGTGCCATGTGCCACCCCTCTCTATGACGGCCATCATAGTGAGGAGGGGCCCGGTTCACGGAGTCGCGATCACCACCTCCGGCCCATCCCGCACGATCTACGGTTGAGGCCATGCACACCGAGGACGACTGGATCACCACCCCCATCTCCGCGGACCTCCTGCGCGGTGCCCTCGACCTGGAGCACACCGAGGACGGCGTGCTGCCGCACCGGCTGCCCGCCCGCGCCCGCGCCCAGTGCGCCGACGGACAACTGGCCATGGCCGAGGCCCAGCCCTCCGGCGTACGGCTGGTCTTCCGCACCCGGGCCACCGCCGTCGAGCTGGACACCCGGCCCACCAAGCGGGTCTACGTGGGCGCCCCGCCCCGCCCGGACGGCGTGTACGACCTGGTCGTCGACGGCCGCCCGGCCGGACGGGCCAGTGTCGCGGGCGGCAACACCCTGACCATCGACATGACCACCGGCACCGCCGAGACCCGCCCCGGCCCGGCCGGCACCCTCCGCTTCACCGGCCTGCCCGGTGATGCCAAGGACGTCGAGATCTGGCTGCCGCACAACGAGATGACCGAGCTCATCGCACTGCGCACCGACGCCCCCGTCGAGCCCGCACCGGACCGTGGCCGCGCGGTGTGGCTTCACCACGGCAGCTCGATCAGCCAGGGCTCCGACGCCGCCGGCCCCACCGCCACCTGGCCCGCCCTCGCCGCCTCGCTCGGCGGCGTGGAGCTGATCAACCTCGGCCTGGGCGGCAGCGCCCTGCTCGACCCGTTCACCGCCCGCGCGCTGCGGGACACCCCCGCCGACCTGATCAGCGTCAAGATCGGCGTCAACCTGGTCAACGCCGACCTGATGCGCCTGCGCGCCTTCACCCCCGCGGTCCACGGCTTCCTCGACACCATCCGCGATGGCCACCCGGCCACACCCCTGCTGGTCGTCTCACCCCTCCTGTGCCCCATCCACGAGGACACCCCCGGCCCCACCGCCCTCGACGTCACCACCCTGGGCACCGGACAGCTCCGGTTCCGCGCCACGGGCGACCCGGCGGAGCGCGCGAGCGGGAAGCTGACCCTGGGCGTCATCCGGGACGAGCTGTCCCGGATCGTGACCCAACGAGCGGCCGACGACCCGAACCTGCACTACCTCGACGGCCGCGCCCTCTACGGCGAGACGGACTACGCCGAACTGCCCCTCCCCGACGGCCTCCACCCCGACGCCGCCACCCACCACCGCATCGGACACCGCTTCGCCGCCCTGGCCTTCACCCCCGACAGCACCCTCGGCTGGGCCCATGGCCGATGACGACCCCACGGCCGCAGCGGGAGCGCCGCACCGGGTTCTCATCCCCGGCCTCCCCGCCGCAGTCGCGGGGACACGCGGCGAGTGGCCCACAGGACCGTGGTGGGGCGCATGGTGAAACTCTCGCCGCCGGTGAACTCCAGCCGCTTCGCGCCCTGTGCGAGGCTCACCATGTCGCTGACCACGAACACCTGGCCACCGATGGAGAGCTGATCCCCGCGCCGCACGGTCGTAGCGTCGACCTCGACCGGCACCAGGACCCCAACCGCCCGCCGGGCGCTCACCGTTCGGCCCGCCGTCGCCGCTCGTGGCACAGACAGACACACGCCTCGACAATCACCGAACTGTCGGCCCGCCGCGGCGGGGCCTCCGCCTTGTCGCAGGTCTCGTGCCGGCTCATGTGACATTCGGGGCTCATATATCCCCCGGCGCATACGCGCGCGGCCGGTCGTGGGACAGGGGTCATGGTGACACTCCGGACGTCGGTGATCGACTGTGCTCCGCATGGTTTGTGCGTCCAGACAACACGGCGGACGGCCGCGCGGGTACCGGGAGAGACGGTGTCGAAGGGTGTCGCTTCCGTCACCCGCCGTCGTGGGAGGCTGTGCGTATGAAGACGCCGAACGACGACCTCGCCGAGTGGCTGGAACGGTCCGGCCTGAGTCGTGGCGAGCTGGCAAGGCGCGTGAGAACCAAGGCACTTCAGTGGCGACAGCCCCACATTTCACCGGACACGACCCGGGTTCGTTGCTGGCTCGCGGGTGAGATGCCACGGCACCCGGTACCCGGCATCCTCGCCGACGTGTTCTCGGAACACTTCGGGTACCGGGTCACCCCGTACGACCTCGGCCTGGGTGACGGCGCCAACGGCGACGCCGCCCTCGTGTACAACTCCTCCTACGCCGCTACGGTGGAAGTTGTCGCAGACCTGGGGAGAGCCGACGTGGACCGACGCACACTGCTGGCCGCCGCTCCCTTCGCGGCGACCGCCGGGGTAGGACCCTCGCGGGACTGGCTGTTGAACACCCTCGAACAGCAACCGGCCCCCGCCCAGCGGGTGCGCCTCGAAGACGTCACCGCCGTCAGGAACATGTTCACGACCTTCCAGCGTATGGACATCTTCCAGGGAGGCGGGTCGGGACGGCTCCTGCTGGCCGAGTACATGAGCCGGCACGTCTACCCCTTGCTGCGCCGCACCCACACCGAGGAAGTGCGCCGCGCTCTGTGCGAGGCGACGGCTGAACAGACGTACCTCCTCGGGTGGATGGCCTACGACAACGGCGAACACGGCACCGCGCAGCGGTATCTCATCCAGTCGCTGCGACTGGCCCAGGAGTCCGGGAACGCGGCGCTCGGCGCGCACGTCCTCGCGGGGATGGCGGACCAGGCGACCCTCCTGGGCAATCCGGCCGAGGGGCGCCGCCTCGCGCAGTCCGGGAGGCAGGGGCTTGCGAAGGCCACCTCCCCGGCCTGCCTCGCGGATCTGTGGTGCCTGGAAGCGCGGGCACTGGCCCTGCTCGGCGACAAGTCGGCGGCGGCGCATGCGGTGGCCCAGTCCGAGAGCGCGCAGGAGCGCGTGCGGCTGGAGGAAGAGCCGGAATGGGCGGCGTTCATCGATGACGCCTACCTGCACGGCGAGCACGCGAACACCTTCCGGGACCTGGGCGACCCCGACTCGGCCGAGGAGCACGCCCGCCTGTCGATCGAAGCAGCCGGGCGGCAAGGACGGGCACGCCGTGGCGCCATGTCCCAAGCGGCGCTGTCCGTCGCTCACTTGCAACGGCAGGACCTCGAAGCGGCATACGCGACCGGGCTCCGGATGCTGTCCCTCACCGGCCGGGTGAAGTCCTCGCGATGCGTCGAGGCGGTTCAGGACGTGCAGCAACGCATGCGACCGTTCGGCCGCCACCGCCTGGTCGCGGACTTCAACGAACGAGCCCGCTCAGTTGTCGCCGCGGCGTAGCCAGTACGCCACACCGAGGCTCCCGGCAGGCCGCGAGCACCTGGTGTGCGGGGTCTGTCCGTCCCTGTCGGTGCCCCTGGGCGAGTTCGACGGGGCGCCACGGCCGTCAGCGGGAGGGCCGGGTACCCCTGCGGACGCGGAGTCCCGGTGTGCGAACAAGACGGGCTTTCCCGCAGGCCGTTACGCCTCAGCCGGAGCGCTACGGGCCTGGGGGTGACACCACCAGGACCACCGCCGCGTCCGACGAGACCTGCGTGGTGGAGAAGTGGCTGATCGCGTATCTGCGGAGTGTCCCCGCCGCTCACCTCGATCCGGTGTCGGAGGGGCCCAACGAGCCGCCCCGCCCCGGTGTGAAGGCGCCGCCGTGGTCGAGGTGATGCGCCGGGTGTCCTCCGGCCTGCTCGGCTGACGCTCAGGCCGGGTGGTAGTCCTCGTGCAGGATGGCCCGCTCCCAGATGTGCTCGAAGGCGGTGGCGCAGTGGGCGATCAGCTTCGGGTCGGTGGTCAGCTCGTCCGCGAGCACATCGCCATCGCCCGAGAAATGGTGGATGCGCGCCATGTGGTCGTCGAAGACCCAGAAGTCGTTCCCCGGCAGACTCAGATCGGTGGCGTTGCGGCGTGGCAACCAGCGGACCTTCTCACCGGCCCGCACGTTCGCCGTGGTGACGTAGTGCTCCCAGCGGATGTACGAGGTCACCGGCTCCGAGACGACCCGCGCCCGCCGCACCTCGACGCCACGGGCGACCGCGTCCGCGATCGTCTGATGGAACGGATCCCACCAGGAGTCACGATTGTCCCAATCGGTGAGGTGCCCCTGCTGCCAGCTCTCGAAGCGTTCGTTGCTGTAGTAGACGTCGCGCATCTCCAGATGGATGGCGGACGTTCGGCAGTCAGCCATTAACGCGGCGAAGGTCGGCTCGCTGGATGACATGCCACATCTCCTTGTCGTTCTGTGAGTGTGTGGATTCACAGTGTGAGCACGTGCCAACTTACCTCTCCAGTGGGCAGGGGAGGTCGGGATCGGTCCGGTTGGGGGTGCAGCCGATGATGTCGAGGGTGAGGAACGCGGTGCCGCGCAGGTGCCAGCCGGCGTGGGTGTCGCCGCCCCAGGCGAGGGTCTGCTCGATGTAGGCGGCCTTGGCGTCGAGCCGTTCGGGTTCTCGCTCGTGCCCGGCGGCGAAGTCGGGTGCGGCACGGCGCATTTCCCGGCCGAACCAGTCGGCCGCCTCCTCCGGTGTGCGGAAGGTGTGTGCGATGGCCCCGGCTGGGCGCAGCAGCCAGTGGCTGATGGTCATGGGTGTACAGGCGTTGGCCGCGAAGGTCGGTGAGGTGGGCCGCCGGTCGGCCTCCCGGTCGAAGGTGCGGCGTTCGCCGTGCCAGCGGTAGGCATGGAAGTGGGCGGGAAAGACTGGCCTGTTCATGGTCCCCGGCGGGTTGGGGGCCGCCCCCTGGTGGTCGGGGCGGCCCGGATGGTCATCGGCGTCCGCAGCCGTCACCGTCGCCGCAACCGCCGGACTGACCGCCTTCGGTCGGCTCGTCGTCGCCCGGATCGGCAGTCGGGACCCACGGAGGATGGAAATGCATGAGCGTCTCCCTGTGTGCCGTAGCAGGCGCGGGTACTTCCCGCACCGGTGATGCACCGCCCGTTCCGGGTGAGGGAGGCCATCCATCCACCCCGGAGCGGGGATCTCTTGTAGCGCCGCAAGCGCCGGGTTTCGGTGTTCGGCGTCAGCCCTGTTCCGGCCTGAAGGTGATCGACAATGTGGTCGGCGGCACGGAGCCTGAAATCCTGCAGGACTGAGGTTGCGGTTGAGACCGCAGTCGTAGATCCGAGAGCGGCCGTTGACACGCCATAGCCGCGCGAACGGCCCCGGCGGAACGAACTGTCACTGGCGCTTCGCAGCCAGGCGTGGTCGTCCTCTGAGGAACAGGTCGCCGTCTTCCTCGCGGGGGATGCTGATTGCGGGAGGCCGGACTTTCAGCGCTGACTCCCCGTTTTTCTTCGGTGTCGGAGAGGCCCACATCCGATGTGATCGGTTCTTTGCTGGGGTCTTGCGCCGTGCGTTGCCCCTGCGGGGCCTCCGGATCAGCGCTCACCCGTTTCTCCCGGGACCGTGTCCAATGCGTCTACGATCCGGACTCTAGGAAATGCGGGACTTGGAGAGCGGTGCGATTGCGGCTGATTGCGGCGCCGCGTTCACGCGTGCCGATGATTGCTCAGGTACTACTGCTCAGCATGGATCGCGCACGAGCGATCAGGCGGTGGGCCTGATGGCCACGCACCGCTGCCTCGTCAAGCCACTGCCACGCTCTGAGGTACAGATCGATGCTGTCGGCGTCGTCGAGCCATAGCTCGGCATTGAGCATTTCCACGATGACAAGTCGCTCGTCGTAGATCCAGAAGCCGTGGGCGGGAGTGCGGCGAAGGGCAGCCGTGAGGGGGATGATGCCGAGGTCGACTGTGTCCATGCCGATGATCCCCGCCAGGCGGTCGAGTTGACCGGCCATGACGTCGTCGGGGCAGATGCGCACGTAGAGAGCGGCTTCCCAGAGGAGGAACCGGAACTTCCGGCCGGGCCGGTAGAGTGCCTCCTGGTGTCGCAGGCGAGTACGTACTGCCTCGTCCGTGTCCCGCGGAACGTTGCGGAATTCCGCATTGGCCGTGAAAACGTGTCGGGCGTACTCGGCTGTCTGGAACAAGCCGGGGAGAATGTTGGTCTCGAGCCCGTGGATCAGCCGTGTCCGGCCTGTCTCGGCAACGGCAAGTTCTTGGCGTGCTCGGTGGCCTCCAGCCAACTGCCGCCGCCAGCTCCGGTACTGAGTCTCCAGACCTTGGAGTCGTCCCCGCAACTCCACCAGGGCATCCGGCCGCCCGACAGCAGTGGCCCAGGCCTCCAGGTCTTCGGTTGAAGGCGTCTGCTTACCGTTCTCGATCCGGGAGACCTTGGACGGCTGCCAGCCGAGCCGGGCGGCCAGCTCCTTTCCGTTCAGCCGTGCCTCGGTGCGCAACTCGCGCAGTCGCCCACCGAGGATTGCTCGACCGGTCTGGAAGTCAGTGCTCACTCATGGGAACGTACCTGCTTCTGGAACTCGGCTGTAGGCACGGCGTAGTGCCAGGCCAGGTCGCGGACCTGGCAGGCCCGCAGGACTTCCGCCGGGTCCTCGACCAGCTCGACACCGAGAGTGACGCCCTCCCCATCGATCACGAACTTCATGATCACACGGGAGTCGAAGAGCCAGAAGTCGTCATCGGGCAGGCCGAGTCGCACGGCGTCGGCCCGGTACATGTTGCGGATGTCCTCGCCCGCCTCGACGTTGCCGAGACCGCCGGCCAGCAGAAAGCGCTGTCCCTCAGTGGGCGGATCGTCGACGAGCCGCACCCGCTCGAACCGCTTCCCCTGGCGTGTCTGCTCACGGACGCTGACGTGCCACGGCGACTCCGGATCGTACGCGCCGATGGGCTCGCCCCGCAGGAATCGCTCGAACCGCGGGCTCTGCCGGTCGGAGGCATAGCCGCGCTGCGTCTCCAGTCGCCACGCGGTGTGCTCGAAGGCGGTGAAGAGGTGGGAGGCTTCTTCGAAGGGGATGAGTTCGGGCATACGTGCCTCCCTGGGTGCGAAGCGGATCAGTAGCTCACGCGGAAGAACCACGAAAGTCTCCGAGTCCTTCACGTCTTTGAGCTGGGCGAGGTGCTTCGGGTCGGTGACCCGCTCACCCTGCGCCACGATTTCACCCGTCTCTTCAATCTCGTACAGCGTAGGGCAGTTGCCCCCTTCGCTCGTCGTGCCGAGGAACCTGAGTCCCATGCATACCTCCGGTCAGGGGCTTTGTGGCTGCAGCCTGCCCTGGTGCTCGGCCGGAGACGGACCGATTGCGGCAGATTGCTCCGCCTCGGGTCACGAGTCCGATTGCGAGCAATGAGGGGGGCCAGAAGCGGGTCACAGCGGATGCGAGGCATCCGTGGGCTCGCGCACGACGGTGGCGGTCACACGCCCCCGGACGCCCGCTGCGGCCTTCGCCGCCGGGCACGAGCAAGAGCCCGAACGACCGGACGCCCTCTATCTCCGTGCCTTCGAGAGCGGAATGTGGGTCATGGTGATCTTCGATCCTCGGGTTCGGCCACAGGGGGCACGAACCCTCCATATGCCGCACGGGCTTATGTCCGGTGAGCACGGCACGCGAAGACACGGGTGCTGTCAGGCGCGGTGCCGGAGCGCGCCACTTCCGTCACCAGTAGTCGCGGACGGCGGATGTGACCGTTCGCGTGAACCGGCGCTAGGCCAGTGAACAGGCGAGTGCGGACGGTGAGGAGCTGCCGGCCTGCAGACCGGTTCCCGCACGCCGGGTGGTGCGGCGAACTCTGCGGATACTGTGGCCTCGGTCATCGAGTTGGGGATGGGAGACCTCGTGGAGCGACGGCACTTCACGGCGTCCGGTGCCTACGCCCTCAGCGCGCTGGCGCTGCCGGATCTGGCGGCCATCACTCGCCGCACGGTCACTGCCACGGGCGCCTCGGTGGCGGTGGGCCGCGGCGAGGTCGCAGCGGTGCGCAGCATGACCACCGCACTCGGAGACGCCGCCGCCGAACTCGGCGGCGGCCATGCCCGGCACTTGGCAGTCCGCTATCTGACCGAGGATGTCGCTCGCTGGCTCGGGGGCCGTTACACCGAGTCCACAGGCCGTGAGTTGTTCGCCGCTTCCGCCGAACTGGTCCATCTCGCAGGGTGGATGGCGGGGGACGAGGGCCACCAGGGCCTTGCCCAGCGGCACTACGCCCTCTCCTACCGGCTGGCCGCCGAGGCCGGACATGCCGAGATCGCGGCCACGGCACTGCGCGGCATGGCCGTCCAGGCCATCGATCTCGGGCACCGGGGCGCCGCCGTGCGGCTGGCCGAGGCATGCGTGCATCAGGCACGCAACCTGGACGATCCCCGAGCCATCGCCTACTACCAGGCCACGCTTGCCAACGCCGCCGCCCTGGACGGCGACCGCTCAACCGCCACGGGGGCGCTGGCCGCGTCCGTCACCGCGATCGAACGGGCGCCTGCCACTCCCGGCGCCTCCTGGGCCGCGCACTACAGCCCCGGGCGGTGGGCTCATGAGTCCGGGATGATTCTCGCCCAACTCGGCGAGACAGAGGCCGCCGAGGAACACCTTCGTCTCGCCCTGGACATCCACGGCCTGGACCGCCGCCGCACCCGTGCCATCGTCCTGGCCGACCTGGGGGCCCTCCACCTCCGCCGGGGGGCCACGGACGTCGCCCTGGCGACCTGGGCCGACTTCCTCGACAACGCGACCGGCATCCGCTCGGTCAGGGTCACCGACGCCCTGACCGACATGCGCGCCCGCCTGGCCCGCGTCCGGCACATCCCCGGCGCGGCCGAACTCGACCACCGGGCGAGCACGTTCGTCTGACGCGATGGCGGCGCTCGCGGGCCGGGCACCGTGCGACGACGTGTTCCGGCACTCACCGACCCCGTCAGCGAAGGCCCAACGAGCCGCCCCGCCCCGGTGCGAACGCACCGCCGTGGTCTAGGTGATGCGCCGGGTGCTGTCCTCCGGCCTGCTCGGCTGAGGCTCAGGCCGGGTGGTAGTCCTCGTGCGGGATGGCCCGCTCCCAGATGTGCTCGAAGGCGGTGGCGCAGTGGGCGATCAGCCCTTGGTCGTTGGTGAAGTCGTACCCGACGACGTCACCGTCTCCGGAGAAGTGATGGATGCGCGCCATGTGGTCGTCGAAGACCCAGAAGTCGTTTCCCGGCAGACTGAGATCGGTCGCGTTCCGCCGTGGGAGCCAGCGGACTTGCTCCCCGGCGAGCACGTTCGCCGTGGTGACGTAGTGCTCCCAGCGGATGTACGCGGTCACCGGCTCCGAGACGACCCGGGCCCGCCGTACCTCGACGCCACGCGCGACCGCGTCCGCGATCCAATCGAAGAACGGGTCCCACCACGAATCGCGGTCGTCCCAGTTGATGCGATGTCCCTGCTGCCAGCGTTCGAACTCCTCATCGCTGTAGTAGACGTCGCGCGTTTCCAGATGGATGGCGGATGTCCTGCACTGAGCCATTAACGCGGCGAAGGTCGGCTCGCTGGATGACATGGCATATCCCCTTGTCGTTCTGTGAGCGTGAGGATTCACAGCGTAATGGCTGTCAACTCGCCTGTTCGGTGGGCAGGGGAGGTCGGGGTTGGTCCGGTTCAGGGTGCAGCCGATGATGTCGAGGGTGAGGAACGCGGTGCCGCGCAGGTGCCAGCCGACGCGGGTGTCGCCCCCCACCGTCACCGCCCCCTCCGAAGTCGCCCTCTATCTCCGCGCCTTCGAGGAACTGTCCGGCCTCGCCGTCTACGGAGCCGAGGCCCGGGCGCTCATCGTCGGGGCCATCGAGAAGCTCACCGCGGCCGAGTGACGGCCTACACCCACGTCCCCAGCCACATCCGTGCCCGCCAGCCGTCCAGGGGGATCTCCATCCCCGTATAGATCGGGTAGAAGTAGATGAAGTTCCACACGATCAGCAGCACCAGCACGCCCACCCCCACGATGCCCACGACCCGGCGCTGTTCGCCGCAGCCGGGGGGGCCGAGGAGGGCGCCGAGCATCATCGTCAGGGCCAGGCACAGGAACGGGACCAGCACCACCGCGTAGAAGTAGAAGATCGTCCGCTCCTGGTACATGAACCAGGGCAGGTACCCCGCCGCCACCGCGCACAGGATCGCGCCCGCGCGCCAGTCGCGGCGGAACAGCCAGCGGTACATCGTGTAGACCAGCGCGAAGCACGCCGCCCACCACAGCAACGGCGTGCCCAGGGCCAGGACTTCGCGGGCGCAGCCGCTCGCGTACTCGCAGCCGCCCTCGCCCGGGTCGCGGGACTTGTAGAAGTACGTGACGGGGCGGCCGGCGACCAGCCAGCTCCACGGGTTCGACTCGTAGTTGTGCTCCGAGGTCAGGCCGACGTGGAACTGGTAGACCTCCGTCGTGTAGTGCCACAGGCTCCGCAGCGGGCCCGGGACCCAGCCGAACGAGCCGCCCGAGCCCTGCCGTTCGGCCCAGTCGCGGTAGTAGCCGTCGGAGGTGAGGAACCAGCCGGTCCACGTCGCCAGGTACGTGACGACCGCGACCGGCACCAGCGACAGGAACGCGGGCAGCGCGTCCCGCCGCAGCGTCGCCGCCAGGGCGCGCGGGGCGCCGGCCGTGCGGCGTGAGGCCGCGTCCCACAGCACGGTCATGATGCCGAACGCGGCCAGCACGTACAGCGCGTTCCACTTCGTCGAGCAGCCCAGGCCCAGGCAGACCCCGGCCGCGATCCGCCAGGGGCGCAGGCCGAGGCCGAGCCGCTGACCGACCGTCACGTCCGAACGGAGCAGCCCGTCGCTCCCCTCCGGCAGCGCCGCCGCCAGCCGGGCCCGTGCCGCGTCGCGGTCGATGAGCAGGCACCCGAAGGCCGCCAGCAGCCAGAACATCAGCACCAGGTCGAGCAGCGCCGTGCGGCTCATCACGAAGTGCAGCCCGTCCACCGCCATCAGCAGCCCGGCGAGGCAGCCCAGCACCGTGGAGCGGAACAGCCGGCGCCCGATGCGGCACAGCATCAGCACGGACAGCGTGCCGAGCAGCGCCACCATGAAGCGCCAGCCGAAGGGGTTGAGCCCGAAGATCCACTCGCCCAGCGCGATGACCCACTTGCCGCCCGGCGGGTGCACGACGTACGACGCGGTGTCGTCGAACGGGATGTCGCCCGCGATGATGCGCTCGTTGGCGTCGTCCGGCCAGTCCGTCTCGTAGCCGCGCTTCAGCAGCGACCAGGCGTCCTTGGCGTAGTACGTCTCGTCGAATATCACGGCGTTCGGCGAGCCGAGGTTGACGAAGCGGAGCAGGCCCGCGAGGAGCGCGACCAGCAGCGGGCCGCCCCAGCCGGTCCACCGGGCCAGCCGGACGGCGGCGCCCGGCGCGAAGCCGAAGTACTGCCACAGCCGGGCCCCCGGCTCGGGGTAGGGCGGCACGAGCCGCTCCCGCACGCCGCCCGGACGCGCGGGCGCGTATCCGAAGCGGCGCAGCCGCAGTTCCCAGGCCGGAGGGTGGGCGCGGGCCTGCTCGGGCGGCGCGTCCGGCACGTCTTCGGTCGTCACGGTCTGGCTGCTGCTCATCACCGGCCATCTTGGCATCCGGGCCGCGCGTTCCCGGTGAGGTTCGGTGATCCGCGAGGATGGGCGGCATGACTGGGACAGGCACGCTGGTACTGGCCGGCACCCCGATCGGTGATCTGGCGGACGCCCCGCCCCGACTGGGCGAGGAGCTGTCCACGGCGGACATCGTGGCCGCCGAGGACACGCGGCGGCTGCGGCGGCTGGCGCAGGGGCTCGGCGTGCGGCTGGGCGGCCGGGTCGTGTCGTACTTCGAGGGCAACGAGGCCGCGCGCACGCCGGAGCTGGCCGACGAGCTGGCGCGCGGGGCGCGGGTGCTGCTGGTGACGGACGCGGGGATGCCGTCGGTGTCGGACCCGGGGTACCGGCTGGTGGCGGCGGCGGTGGAACGCGGGGTGCGGGTGACGGCCGTGCCCGGGCCGTCGGCGGTGCTCACGGCGCTGGCGCTGTCGGGGCTGCCGGTGGACCGGTTCTGCTTCGAGGGTTTCCCGCCGCGCAAGGCGGGGGAGCGGGCCGCCCGGCTGCGGGAGGCGGCGGGGGAGCGGCGGACGCTGGTGTACTTCGAGTCGCCGCACCGGCTGGCCGCGACGCTGGCCGCGATGGCGGAGGCGTTCGGCCGGGACCGGCGGGCGGCGGTGTGCCGGGAGCTGACCAAGACGTACGAGGAGGTCCGGCGGGGAACGCTGGCCGAGCTGGCGGCCTGGGCGGCGGAGGGGGTGCGCGGCGAGATCACGGTGGTGGTCGCGGGCGCGGAGCCGTCGGCGCCGGGGGAG